>JAYVMK010000330.1:0-3253 GCA_043758995.1 Lichenibacterium sp.
CCGCCGATCGCCACCAGGCGCGCAGCAATGGCCTGGCAGACCGCATGTTTGCGGGCGATCGGGTCGCCGCTCGGTGGCCACACGACCCCGCCCTCGCGCGCAATCCATTTCTTCAGCCCCTCGATCGCCGCGTTGGCGACAGTGACGTCGGTCAGGAAGCGCGTGTGGTCGAGCCCGGTCTGCCGCTTTACGAACGCCAGCATGGCGGCATCGTCCTTCGAGCGGGCGAGGCCGAGGTTCCATGCCGAGAGCCACAGCGCCTGCAGCAGCGGCGCGTAGGAGCCCGTGGCGGTGTTGGCGGCCTTGCGACGGGTCGGCGGCGCGCCGGCGCCGGGCAGCTTGCGCAGCTCGGTGATAACGCGCTCGGCGCCGGCGTCTGAAAGGTCCTTCGAAGAGGCCTTTCCGCCGTGGTGCACGAGGAAGCCGCGGTAGTCCGTGTCGTCCAGGCCCGCCCTGCGGCGGAGCGTCTGGATGCACTTGACCTGGGAGGCGGTGCTCATCGGCCGCTCCTGGTCGTTGCGGAGACTTCGGCAGCGACATCCTGATCGCGGAGCTGCTGCAGCGCCGCAAAGCAGCACAGCAAGGCGAGCGCGGTCGCGACGGCGGGAATAATCGGCATCACCAGGGCGGCTACGCCCGCCGAAGCTCCGAAGCCGAAGCCCGAGAGGGTGAGGAGAGCGCGGGACATCAGGCCGCCTCCCCTTGCGCGACGCCGACCTCGAAGGGCTCGACTGCGAAATCCTCGCCGGCCGAGCCAATCGTCACGCCGGGCACGAGCCTCGCCGTCTCGGGATCGGCCAGCATGGCTTCCTTGTCGACCTCGGTCTTGGTGCGAAGGAACTTGCGCAGGTTCAGCCGGTCCAGCGCTTCGATGATGGCCTCGACGCCGGAAAGCGTGACGCGCGGCGGCGCGTGCCGCCACAGCACCTTGCCGGTTCCTAGGTCGGCGTTCTTCACCTTGCCGCCGTCCGTCAGGGCTTCACGGTTGGCCTCGCACCAGGTCTTCAGCCCTTCGGTCAGCATCTTGATCTTCGACTGGTGCGGGCCTGCGGCCTTCTGTGCTTCGGCCTTGGCCGTCGCGAGACGATCGTTGAGGTCGTGCTCGATGCGGCAGACCTCGCGCGAGGCATCGCCGATCTGCTTGATGAAGTCGGCCGCCTGGTCGCGGTTCTGCGGAACCGGGAGGACGATGCCGCGGGTCTTAGACTTGGCCATGGGAGAACTCCTGGTCATTGGCGATGTCGCCGGTGATGGTTGGGGAGGAGGACACGCAACAGCGCACGTAGCGCCCGCGGGTGTGGTTCATCTCGAGGCGGTAGCCGAGCGCGGCGAGCGCCGGCCGGGCCCGAAGGGCGAGCGAGTTCAGCGAGCCGTCCGAGTTGTCCGGACCGCCGTCGACCCGCTCGCCGTAGAGAAGGTCCGCCAGCTCGGCACGGCACAGGATGGCATCCGGATGGGCTGCCACTGCTGCGATGAAAACGAAGACCGGGCGAGGCACCTGGACGACGGCGCCGTTGCGGGCCAGCTCGCGCCGGTCGACCTGGCAGACCAGGGCGCCGGGCTCGCGCCGGGATCGCACAAGAGCGTCGGAGCGACCGCCGAGAATGACGAGGTTGGGCGACATCAGGCGATCCATCCGGGTTGGGGAAGTTCGGTCAGTCGTTGGAGGCGATGAAAGGCGAGGTTTTCGACCTTGCCGGCCGCGATTGCCGCCTCCACGGCGGCGCGGTCGCGGGCGGGAGAGAGCTGCTCGGCCGTGAGGTCGAGCGTGCGCTCGAGGACCGCCGCCTGTTCGGCGCAGACGCCAAGCACGGTCCGGAGTTCGCGGATGCCCTCCGGCGTCAGTTCGTGGCTGCCGCTCGCGACGATCGCCACCCACGCCTCGAGCGCGAGCAGGTCGTCAGAGAGCCGCATCGTCGACCCCCTTGATGCGGGAGTGCGGGCAGCCGGAGCGGCAGGTGCGATAGAACCGCATTCGCTGTGGGGATGCTGTCGTGCGCGGCATCTCTTGCTCGCGCAGGCAGCGGTCGCGAGGGATGTCCATGCCGTCGAGGGCGGGACAGTCCACACGAAGGCCCATGAAGGCGCCGCGCACCCTGGCCTCAACCCCTGCTATGTCGCCAGGGTAGTCAGCGCGCAGCACTTGGCTGATGACGCTGCCGCCCTTGTAGCCAAGTCGCTCCGCGACAGCGACGTTGGTGCTGCGCCAGCACTCGTCGGCGACGACGCTCACCCAATCGGGGATTTCGGCCCAGTGCTGGGCGGCGATAGCCCGAGGATCTTCCCGGCCGCGGCGACCGGTAACGTTAACGGAAGTCATCATGCCGGAACCTCGCTGCCGTCGATGGGCAGGCCCACGAAAGCGCGCTTGTTGGGATCGAAAACCCGCTGGCCGATGATGCGGAGTGGCTCGGGACCGGTGTTGGCGCTCGGCTTGAGCGCGTAGGTTCCGGGCATGGCACCCTGCACGCCGCGCCGGCTGCGCACGCCGGGCTCGACCACCTTCACGAGCCCGGCCTTGAGCAGGCGGCGGACGTAGAGCCCGGCCGTATCGGGGGTGATCTGCAGATCCTCAGAGGAGGCGAGCCAAGCGAGTTCGCTGATGATGAAGCACCGCAACCCGCGCATGATGCGCCACAGGGCGCGCTGGATACGGCCGCGACGGCTCGTCTGGTCTGCGCCAGGGCGGCGTCTCTGGGGCGCAGACGCGGATGGCTTGACCACGGCATAGCGCGGCGCCAGTTTTCCCGTCCGGCCCTTGACGAAGCCGATGATCACCACAGCGCCGGAACGTGAGAGAGCGCCTACATATTGGCGGGCGTTGTTGAACTCTGTGCCAATGCAGCGCCGATGCAGTTCGGCGACCGTGAAGCCTTTCTTGCCGAAAGTTTTGGCCTTTGCCCAGAATAGCTCGGGGCCCTGCCCTCTTGCCAGGGCGCTTGCCGGGCGGCTCACGTCCGGACCCCCGGCTCGAAGCGCACCGGCTCGCGCTTAGGTGTTTTGCCGGTGAATATCGCACCGCCATAGTTCGAGCGATCGAGTGTATTGAGCCCGTTGTTCCTGGCCCAGTCGCTCATCTTGTTGAGCGTATTGACGACCAGCCGCGCCTTGCCCTTGCAGACCAACCGCACGTGATCGAGCAGCTCGTCGCTGACAACAGCATTGCGCACGAACACGTCTGCGAGTTTACGGCAGTCGGGCAGGTCGCAGGGTTGGGCAGGCACCCACTCGGTGATGCGACTATGAAGCCGCG
>JAYVMK010000331.1:0-11283 GCA_043758995.1 Lichenibacterium sp.
TCGCTAGGCCTCTTGCAGAGACGCTTGGTCATCCTTGACAAAGGCGTGACGCTTACGCCCTGCAGAACTCCTGCCAGTCTCCGACGGATCATGGCTGCACTGAGGCCCGCGCCGGCCGCTCTGCCGGTGACGGACCGAGGACGTTCGAGCGCGAACCGTCTGCGCCAAGGGGCGGAGCGGCCCGGCGTCACGCGCCCGCCCGACTCCGAAGCGCATCGCCGCGTTTTGTGCGCTGCAGCAACTACCAAGGATCCGCAGCTTCCCTTCCACCTCCCGTTAACCGCCGTGTAACTGCGATCCCCTAGCGTTCCCGACTGTGCCCTTTCGATCACGAACGCCTCGCGTCCAGCGGACGAACTTGATCGACCATCGCGAAACCAAACCGGCCTGCGTCGGCGACAGCCCGATGCGAGACGGTTCGGAGCGGGGATGAGTTTCATGGTCGTGCGTGGCGTCGAAAAGTACTGCGTTGGACGTCTCGTTCCCGTCACGGCTCTGGCCCTGACCCTGCTCGCGACGGCCTCCGCCCCGGCCGAGGCGCGGGGTCGACACGCCTTCCATCGCTACGCCCATACCCCGCATGTGGCTCATTCCGCCCGCGCCGTCTTCGGCAGCACGGCACCCAACTTTTCCGCCATCGTGATCGACGCCAATACGGGCCGCGAGCTCTATGGCGTCAACGAGGACGCGCCGCGCCATCCGGCCTCGATCACCAAGGTCATGACCCTCTACCTGCTGTTCGAGCAGATGGAGAAGGGGCGGATCTCGCTCGACACGATGCTGCAGGTCTCGAGCCATGCGGCCGGCCAGTCCCCCACGAAGCTCGGCGTTCCGGCCGGCGGAACCGTGTCGGTCGACACGGCCATCAAGGCGATCGTCACCCGCTCGGCCAACGACATGGCGGTCACGGTCGCCGAGAACCTGGCCGGTGACGAACTGACCTTCGCCCGCCTGATGACCGAGAAGGCGCGTGCGCTCGGCATGAAGCACACGTTCTATCATAATGCCTCGGGCCTGCCGGACATGCGGCAGATCACGACGGCTCGCGACCTGACCATCCTCGGCCGCGCCATCCACGATCGCTTTCCGCACTATTACAAGTTCTTCTCGACGCCGAGCTTCGTCTATCGCGGCGAGGTGATCGGCAGCCACAACCACCTGATGGCCCGCATGCAGGGCATGGACGGCATCAAGACCGGCTACACCAACGCCTCGGGATTCAATCTCCTGAGCTCCATCCAGAGGGGCGGACGGCATGTTGTCGCGGTCGTGATGGGCGGCAAAAGCGCGGCGAGCCGCGACAATGTCATGCAGGGCCTGCTCGAGTCCCACTTCGAGGAAGCCCAGGCCGGCCCTGGCTCTCATGTCGCCGAGGCCAGCCCGATCGAGGAGCCGGCCGAGACGCCGGCGCGCGCCGTGCCGACGCCGCAGCCGATCGAACGCGCCGCCCCGACCCGAACCGCGGCGATCGCCGATGGCGACGACGATGCAGCCGAGAACGCCACCGACGACGCGCCCCCGATACCGCCGAAGCCCATCGAGCGCCGTATGGTGCGCGGCCCGAGCCTGATCGCGCCCGAGATGGCTGTCCCCGTTCCCGAACCCGTCCACATGGCCCGTGCCTTCGACGACAGGCCGCGGCCGGCCTTCATCGCCGGGGCACCGAAGGCGCCGGACCAGGGGCGAGCGGCGAGCCGTGCCGTGACGGACGGATCGACCAACCGCCGCAATGTCGAGGCCTCGGCCACCAGTGGCGCGGTCGCCACCGCCACGCCGTCGAGCCTTCACTGGGTGACGGGGCCGAAGCCGGTTCGTCTCGGTCCCAGCGCGCCCGAGACGAAAGTCGCGAGCCGGGCCGAACCCTTGAGCTTCGGGTCTGCGTCGGACGACCGAACCGACAGCGTTCCCGCCGAGGCGCGCGGCCGGACCGAGGCTGCCATCGAAGGGCCCGGTGCAGCCCTCGGCAAGGTCGACGAGGGCCGCCCGTCGGGCAGCAAGGGCGGCGTGATCATCCAGATCGGCGCCACCGACAATGCCGGAGCCGCGGCCGAACTCCTGACGCGGGCTCGCAGCGAGAGCCGCTCGGCCCTGGCGTCCGCCAAGCCCTTCACCGAAAAGGTCCAGAAGGGCGACTCGACCCTCTATCGCGCTCGCTTCGCCGGGCTCGATCCGGCGGAAGCCGAAGCCGCCTGCAAGACACTGAAGCGCTCCGGTTTCGCGTGTTTCGCGACGCGCGACTAACGAAAACGGCACCGCGCCGCGGGGCCGCCCAACCCAGCCTGATCCGGTCGGATCCAGCCGGCCGATATCTCACCGAAGTCGCAGAGAGACCGCCGCAGGCGCACCTCTCCATCCCATCCACCCTCTAGCGGAACATCATTGATGTCGTCGCATCAGGACATCTTTGGCTTCATTAACCCGGGCCGCCAGATCGGTGGAACCGCCGTGATCGGGATGGGCGGTCTTCATCACGCTCCGATGCGCGCGCGCGACCTCCTCCCGGCTCGCGCCCTTCGCGAGGCCGAGAAGCTTGCGGGCCTCGTCCTCCGACATCGCGCTCGAACGCATGCCGCGGCGCGCGCCCGCGCGCGGGCCGCTTCGCCTCGCGTCGCCCTGGTCCTGACTTGCTGCACGCCAACCGGGAAACCGGCGGTCGAAATAAGTCTCTAGAAGGCGAGCGCCCTCGCCGTCGGCCGCAACGCAGAACTCGTGAAGAGCCTCCAGGTTGGCGCGGTCGAGCTGAACGAGCTGAGCCCCCTCGAAGGGTCCGGCCAGGACCAGTCCGGTCATCACGCCGGTCGAATGATCGAGCTCCATCTCGATCGTGGCAGAGCGGACGCGCGACACCTTGGCGACTCGGCCGCCCGCTGCGGCCGGCCCCCGCATGGCGCGCGCCATGCCCCAGACCGAGGCGCGACGCCCGGTCACCAACCAGAACCCGAGCGCTCCGACGCCTAGCGCCGTGCCGATCTGGCCCTTGATCAGCAGCAGGAGGGCGACCACGACCAGAACGGTTCCGCCGCCCTGGCGCATGCGCCGCGCCACAACGGCAGGGGCGGCGCTGATGAACTCCCGCATCAGCATGGAGCCGATCCAGAACAGCACGACGCCGGCCAGGAGAGGGATCAACGGCATGGTGAGACTCAGCGGATCTGCGACAGGAGAAGCTTGGCGGCGTCCGTGTCGCCCGCCTCGCCATGAGCTTCGAGCGCCAGCGCGCCACCGGCCGCATAGGCGGCAGCCGCCGCCAGAAGGCGGCCGAGCCTGTCCGGAGCGGAAGCGTCGAAGGCCGCGTAGGCGCCACCCGTCAGGCGGGCGATTTCCTTGAAGCAACGTTCGGTGCCACGGTCGTGCCCCTCGTGGAACATGAAGCATTTGAGGCCGAGCAGAGCGAGTTCGCCCGCCTTGGCGCAGAGCGGATCCACTCTCTCCTCGACGGCATCCCCGACATAGACCAGCACCCCGGTCCGCACCTTGCGAGCCTCGTCGCGCGCATGGGTCAGGACACGGCCGATCTGCGTATTGCCGCCCTCGACGCGGATCCGGCTCATCAACCGGTCGAGCCCAGCCCCGCCCGACACGAAGGAGGAGGCCTTGCACTCGTGCAGCCCGCGAAAATAGACGAGTTGGACGTCGAGCCCACCGAGTTTGGCGGCCGCATCGAACATGCGGCCCTGGAGCGCAACGGCGGCGTCCCAGGTCGGCTGCCGGCTCATCGTCGCATCGAGGGCGAAGATCAAACGGCCGCGGCCGCTTGCGCCGCCCGGGATCGACACCTTGCGCGACTGAGCCAGGAAGGCGTCGACGGCTGAAGCGCCCGATGGTGTCGAACGGTTGATCTCGCGGCGATCGTCGGTCGGCGGCACGGCGGATCCTCGGGCGGCAATCAGGCCGGGTGCCGGTAAGATCGTGCAGCACCGGCCCGTCCGCAAGCCGTCGCTCCGCCGCAGGACGGGCGCCATCAGAGCAGGCCGAGGTCGCGCAATTCGCGCCGGAGCGCTTCCGGCATGGCGACGAGTTCCGGATGGCCACGGCCGGCATCGGCGGGCGCCGCATGGTGTTCGAGATAGCGCCAACCCTGGAAAGGCCGGCAGGGACGGGTCTCGACCGCGACGACCTGCGGCTCCAAAACCAGATGGCAGCGGCCGATCCCGTCGGTATCGGTGAACGGCCGCACGGCGAGCAGGCGCTGGCGGGCCGCCACCTGCCCCTTGATGACCCAGAAGAGAGAGCCGCCGTCGAGAAGCTCGGCCACGCGTTTCGGCACCATGCGGGTGGTGTGACGTTGCTCGAGGGTCTGCCCGGCTCGTCTTTGTTCGGCCAGACGGGACACGATCCAGCCGTCGAGATCGGCGATGGACTCGGCGCCGACACAGAGTTTCAGGAGATGAAGCGCCATGGCCTCCTTCTCTCCACAAAACCGACAAGGGGCAAGGTCATCGGCAAGACACACTAGACCGCAGAATGTCCAGAACCGCGTCGGCAACCTTGACCCTAGCCTTCACAATGTGAAAATTAAGTCGTGCTCAAACTGTGCGGAGACTCTCGGCACCGTGCGACCGGGCGCCAGGAGAGAATTTGATGCTGAACCACAGTCGCCGATCCATTCTGATGGGAGGCGTCGCCCTTGCGAGCTTCGCCGCGCTGCCGATCCGCGCCGCCTTCGCCCAAGAGGTCGAGGCCGAAGAGATCTACGGCCCCGTGAAGACCGAGCCCTATCCCGTCAAGGGGATCGACGTGAACCGGGTCAATCCCCGGTTCCTGCGGACGCTCGTCGACTATCCGACGGATCAGCCGCCCGGCACGATCATCATCGATCCGATGAAGCACTTCCTCTATCTCGTGATCGAGAACGGCCAGGCCATCCGCTACGGCGTCGGTGTCGGTCGCGAGGGCTTCCTCTGGTCGGGCCAGGCCCAGATCGGTGCCAAGCGCGAATGGCCGGATTGGTATCCGCCGAAGGAAATGTTCGCCCGTCAGCCCGAGATCATGAGCGCCATGTCGAAGCTGCAGAGCGGCATGGGCATGCACGGCGGCCCGGGCAACCCGCTCGGTGCGCGCGCCATGTATCTCTACCGCGACGGCAAGGACACGCTGTTCCGCATCCACGGGACCGTCGAGCCCTATACGATCGGCACCAGCGTGTCGTCGGGCTGCATTCGCATGATGAACCAGGACGTGCTCGACCTCTACTCCCGCGTCGATGTCGGCACGCACGTCGTGGTGCTCGGCGATGCCCAGCCCACCAACCAGCAGGTCTCGGAAGAGCGGCAGGCCTCCACGAGCCGCGCGCGGACGCGCCGGATCGCTCGTCCGGAGCCGGTCGACGCAGCGGATGCTGACGTTCCGGCCGATCCCCGGCCGGCCTACAGCAACGGCGTGGTGCCGGGCGACCAGGACTACTGATCGCAACGAAACGACATTCGAGAATGACAAACGGCCGCCCTTCGGGGCGGCCGTTTTGCTGAATAGAGTGTCGCAGCTCCTCGGGGGTATCTGCGCGACCTGGGGCCGAGCGAGGAGCGGACAGGTGCGGCCGACCCTCAGGCGGCCTCGTGGCGGTCTTGATCCTTGTCGCCTTGAATGGCCGGAGACGTTCCGACCTCGAGGCTGTCGGCGAGGAAAGTCCGGTCGCGTCCGGCCTGCTTGGCTTGGTAGAGGGCGGTATCTGCGGCCCGCAGGAGCGCGTCAGGACTGCCGCCGAGCTTCGGAACGGCCGTGGCGATCCCTACGCTGACGGTGACCACGCCGTGAGCACTCGTATCGTGAGCGATCGACAGATCCCGGATTTCCTGCCGCAGCGCTTCCGCCAGAAAAGCCGCACCTGCCTTGTCGGTGGACGGCAGGATCAGGGCAAACTCCTCCCCGCCATAGCGGGCCGCCATGTCACCCGGCCGGCGTGCCCTCGCGGCGATGCACCTCGCAACCGCTTGCAGGCACGTGTCGCCGTCCTGATGCCCGTAGTGGTCGTTGAATTTCTTGAACTCGTCGACGTCGATCATGAGCAGCGATACCGGTCGACCGTCCCGCTGAGCTCGGCGCCACTCCGTCTCGAATCCGGCGTCGAAATGTCGCCGGTTCGCGATGCCGGTCAGTCCGTCGATGTGGGCAAGGTCTTCGAGAATGCGATTGGAATGCGCGACCTTGCTGTAGAGCAGAGTGATGTCGCTGAACAGCGACACCAGCAACACGGTTGAGGTCAGCAGACTGGCGGCACGGCCTGAATACCAGCCCACGCTGAAGCGGGCGCCGGCCCGAAAGGTGAGCCACACGTCGAGACAGGCCGCCAGCATGGCGACCGTCAACCAAAGATCTTCCGCGGAGCGAAGCCGGCGCTTGTAGAGGATCAGGCCGAGGACCGCGACGTTGGTCGGCACGACGATGGTCTGCATGATCAGCGCAAAGGTGCCGAACCGATACGACTGGCCGGCCACGACCTCGGGCAGGTAAGGCAGGCCGGCCGTCGTGATGAGCGTCAGAGTGGCTACGATGGCCACCGTTGCCAGGATGGAGTTCCGGATCGCATGCGGCGCCGCCTGCGTGTCGCGTCCGATGATGTGGCGACCGATCGCGATGGCAAAGCCCGTGTGCCAGCAGGCCCAGAGCCAGACGGCGGTGGCCGACGACCCTATGAGCCCGTCGGGAACGATAGCACCCGGGAAGGCCGCGATATGCGGCACGATGATCAGTGCTGCGAAGAGATAGGCGGTGCCGAGTCGGATGGGTGCGGCCTGGAGCCCGATAGCGCCTTTGCTGAACAGCAGAACCGCCAGCACAAGATCAATGACCACCATGGCGCCAGCGAAGGCTGGCATGAAGCCGGGGATCGACGGACCGGCCAGAGACGCGCGCGGCGTGACGAAGACGAAGACGCCCAGAAGCAGCACCGCGAGCATGAACGCGCTCGCATTCTCGCCCCATCCCGCTTTCCGGTCGGGCACTATAGTCGAGGCTTTGTCCATCTTTGCCACCCGCGCGACGACCGTGTGGTCCGGTCTACACCCCAGTCGTATCGCGCCAACGATAAGTAAGAGTTAGCGTGAGGCTTTCGCGAATGCAGTCAGCGAAGCCAGCGCTGAGCCGCAAAAGCTCAAATGAGACGGAGTTCGCCTGGCATCGGTCTACGAGACAGCGCCGATGTCGCGAGTACACCCGCCCTTGTAGTTCAGGCGTCCGACCGCAAGCTCGCAGTCCCCGCAATGCCGAACGACCCTCTCGACGGAGCGTCGGCAGCATCGAGCAAGCGTCCTGCAACGGACCGCTATTCCGCCGCTTGAGAGAAGTCGGGCGCGTAGGGAGACGCGACGGGCTGCACGATTCTTGTCTCGCCCGGCTCGTCCTTTTCGCCGATGAACCGTCCGAACAGCCGGCCCAACAGGAACCCGACATCGTCGAGCACGGTGAAGACCGCCGGCACGAAGACCAGCGACAGCACCGTCGAGACGATCAGGCCGCCGATGACCGCGATGGCCATGGGCGAGCGGAACTCGCCGCCATCACCGAAGGCGAAAGCGGACGGCAACATGCCCGCCACCATGGCGATGGTCGTCATGACGATAGGCCGCGCCCGCTTGCGGCCGGCCTCGACCAGGGCTTCCACGCGAGACGTGCCGCGACGGATTTCCTCGACGGCGAAGTCGACCAGCATGATGGCGTTCTTGGTCACGATCCCCATCAGCATCAGGATGCCGATCACCACCGGCATCGAGATCGGCCGCCCCGTGACCAGCAGGGCCAGAATGGCGCCTCCGACGGAGAGCGGCAACGAGAACAGGATGGTGACGGGCTGGGTGAAGCTGCCGAACAGCAGGATCAGCACGCCATAGACCATCATCAGCCCCGCCCCGATGGCGAGCGCGAAGCCGGCGAACACCTCCGCCATGATCTCGGCATCTCCCGACTGCCGAAACACGACGCCCTTGGGCAGGTTCTTGGCGGTCGGCAGGGCCATGACGGCGGCCAGACCTTCGCCGAGCGGATGATCGCCGGCGAGGTCGGCCTCGACGGTGACGCGCCGCGAGCGGTCGTAGCGGGCGATCGCCGTCGGGCCCTGCCCCACCTTGAAATCCGCCACCGACGAGAGCGGGACGCTGCCACCGGCCGTCGGCACACGCAGGCCCCGCAGCACGTCGAGCTTGGAGCGCGCGCCCTGATCGAGTTCGACCCGAATGGGAATCAGCCGGTCGCCGGCGTTGAACTTGGCGAGGTTGGCGTCGATGTCGCCCAGCGTCGCCACCCGGATGGTCTCGGACAGCGCTTCGGTCGACAGGCCGAGGTCGGCGGCGAGACCGGGCTTGGGCACGATTTCGAGCTCGGGCCTGTCGAGGTCGGCCGTCGAGCGCGGGTTCACCAGGATGGGCAAGGTGCGCATCTCGCTGGCGAGCTGGTTCGCCGTGTCGTCGATCAACTTGATATCGGTTCCGGCCAGGGTCAGCTGCAGGTCGCGCTGACCATTGTCCTTGAGGAACCAGAAGCGGATATCGGGCACCTGCTCCATATCGCGGCTGATCTCGCCCTGGATGTCCTTCTGGGTGAGGGCGCGCTGGCTCTTGTGGACGAGGTTGACCACCAGCGTCGCCTTACGGACCTCGGCCGAGTCGCCCAGAACCTGACCGCCGTAGACCAGCACGGATTTGATTTGCGGGATCGTGCGCAGCTTGTCGGTGACCTGCCGTGTCACCGCCTCGGTATCGTCGAGCCGCGAGCCGGGCGGCAGTTCGATGGCGAGCAGCGATCGACCGGTATCCTCGGCCGGCAGGAGGCCGGAGGGGAGCAGGGTCGTCGACCAGAGCGACAGCACGAAGAGCCCGATACCCGCCCCGACCGTGATCCAGCGGTGGTTGACGGACCACCGCACCAGAGCCGAATAGGCGCGGATCACCGCTCCCTCGCCGGCGTGTGTCTGGGCATGCGGGCGCAGGAAGTAAGCGGCGATGACGGGTGTGATGAGCCGTGCGACGATCAGCGAAAAGAAGACCGCGATCGCCACCGTCAAGCCGAACTGCCGGAAGTACTGGCCCGGTATGCCGCCCATGAAGGACACCGGGGCGAAGACCGCCACGATGGTCATCGAGATGGCGATCACGGCGAGGCCGATCTCGTCGGCGGCCTCGAGCGACGCGCGATAGGCCGATTTCCCCATCCGCATGTGGCGGACGATGTTCTCGATCTCGACGATCGCATCGTCGACCAGGATGCCGGTCACCAGCGTGATGGCGAGCAGGCTGACGGCGTTGAGCGAGAAGCCCAGCATTCCCATGATCCAAAAGGTGGGAATGGCGGAGAGCGGCAGCGCGATGCCTGAGATGAGCGTGGCGCGGATGTCGCGCAGGAACAGGAACACCACCACGATGGCGAGGACAGCGCCTTCCACCAAGGTCTCCATGGCGGAGTGATAATTGCCGATCGTGTAGTCGACCTGGTTGTCGACGCGGCTGATCGCATAAGCCGGATGAGCCTTGACCAGGGCTGCGATCTTATCGGCGACCTTCTGTGCCACCTCGGCGTCGCTGGCGCCTTTGGCGCGGGTCACCCCGAAGGCCACGACCGGCCTGCCGTCGAGCGACGCAAAGCTGCGCGGTTCGGCGGCGGCGTCCGACACGGAGCCGAGTTCGTCGAGGCGCGCGTGGCGCCCACCCGCGAGGACGATGGGCAGGGCCGCCAGATCCGCCACCTTGCGGGTTCCGGCCAGGGTGCGGATGGCCTGCTCCTGCCCGGCGATCTCACCGCGTCCGCCCGCGAGGTCGACGTTGGTGGCGCGAAGCTGATCCGACACGCTGGCGGCCGTGACGCCGAGCGCCAGGAGCTTGCGCGGATCGAGCGCGACGCGGATCTCCCGATCGACGCCGCCGGAGCGGGACACCTGCCCGACGCCCCGGATGGTCTGCAACTCGCGCGCGACCGTATCGTCGACGAACCAGGAGATCTCCTCGGTCGAGCGATCGTGGGACGAGACCGCATAGGTGACGATCGGCAGGCCTTCGACGTCGAACCGCTTGACGATGGGCTCGTCGATGGTGCGAGGCAGATCGACCCGGATCTTCGCGATCTCGTCCTTCACGTCGTTCAAAGCGCGGTCGACGTTGGTGCCGATATCGAACTGGATCGTCGTGGTCGAGGCCCCGTCCGAGACCGCCGAGATGATGTGCCAGATGCCCGGGACGCCCGCGACGGCATCCTCGATCTTCTTGGTCACCTGGGTCTCGAGCTCGGCCGGCGCCGCGCCCGATTGCGTGATGGCGACCTGGACGATCGGGATGTCGATGTTGGGCAGCCGGGTGACCGGCAGCGAGCGAAAGCTCACGAGACCCAGGATCATCAGAACCGCAAAGGCGACGAGCGCCGGCATGGGCCGGCGGATCGACCAGGCCGAGATGGGGATGCTCATCGGCTGGCCTCGCGATCCTGAGTCGGTTGCTCGGTCGGCAGGATGGGCCTGACCACGTCACCGGCCCGCAGGAAGGCGGCGGCACGCGCGATGACGGTCTCGCCGGGCTTCAGCCCATCGCGAACCTCGACCACATCGCCGTCGGCAAGACCCTTGGTGACGGGCCGGCGGACGATCCGGTCTCCCTCGCTGACGACATCCACCGACCAGTCCCCGTCCTGCCCGGCCAGAGCCGAGGCCGGGACCGCGACGCCGTCGCGGCGCTCGATCTCGACGATGGCTGTGGCGAAAGCGCCGATCCGCGCCGCCGGCGTCGCGCCGAGCGCGATGCGGACGTGACCCAGGCGGCTCGCCTTGTCGATCTCGCTCGAGATCAGCCGCACCTTGCCGGGCACCGCCGTCGATGTCCCCGACACCGTCACGGCAGCGGGCATGCCGAGTTTGACCCGAGCCAGCGCGTCTTCCGGCGCTTCGGCGTCGAGGTCGATCGCGCCATCTTCGGTGATGCGGAACAGGGCATCGCCGCCGTTCATCGCCAAGGCGCCGAGGCGGGCCGTGCGGCGGCTCACCACACCGGCGACGGGTGCCCGGACTTCCGCGCGAGCGATGCGGACGTCGAGTTCGCGACGCTGCGCCTGCTGACTGCGCCGATCGGCCTCGGCGACCGCCAGGGCCGATCGCGCGCCGGCGAGCTGGGCCGAAGCGGCACGGGCCGAGGCGGAACGCTGGTCGAGCGTCGACTGAGCGATGACACCCGCTTCGAGCCGGGTGGCGCGGGAGTAATCGGCCTGGGCCTGGGCATTGGTGGCGTCGTATTGCGCGATGGCGTTCTGCGCCTGCGCCACGGCGGCATCGGCGCGCGCCAAAGCGGCGTCGCTTTCGGCGGCGAGCGCGTC
>JAYVMK010000332.1:0-3733 GCA_043758995.1 Lichenibacterium sp.
CTGCCGGAGGGCTACACCGGCCCGGGCGGCCGAAAGGCAGTCCATCCCATGGCGTTCTGGGCGGCGCACGGCCTGAAGCGGGCCGACGCGGCGCCGCTCGGTTCCGGAAGTGCCGGGCTCCTGCTGCCCGCCGGCCGCAATGGCCCCGCTTTCCTGGTCACGAGCAACTTCGAGGCGATCTTCACCTATAACGCCGCCGAGATCTACGCGCTGGCGATCGGCCATCTGTCCGATCGGCTGCGCGGCGGTGGCCCGCTCGCGACGCCCTGGCCGACCGACGATCCGGGCCTTGCCCGCGTGGAGCGTCGCGAATTGCAGGAGCGGCTCGCCGGCAAGGGTTTCGACATCGGCAACCGCGATGGCGTCATGGGCACGAAGACCCGCGCCGCCATCGCGACCTACGAACAATCCCTCGGCATGAAGCCCGACGGTCGCGCCAGCGCCAGCGTGCTGAAGGCGCTTCAGGACGGGCGCTGACGCCGACGACGCCCCGACCCCTCAGAACGGCAGGCCGGGGAGGCTTTGCGTGCCCTCGGTCTTGACGGCCTGCAGTTCGTCGGGCGCGTAGCCCAGGGCCTTCAGGATCGTCGGTGCGATCTGCGCAGTGGCGACCTGAGAAGTGACGATCGCAGGCTGGACACCGACACCCGACACGACGAGCAGTACGTTGCGATCGGCGAGGTTCATCCCGCCGTGTTCTGCGATCTTCTTGCCCGACGTGTAGACGACGCCCGGGTTGGTCTCCACCATGATGTCCGGTACGCGGCTGTCGCTGGCGGGATCGGCGAAGAGCGACGCCATGGCGGCCGGCGGATAGACGGTGCCGATGCCGAGCGCCGCACGATTGTTCTCCAGCGTCGCCAGGGTCTCCGGCAGCTTCGCGGCGCGCTCGGACGGCTTCAGCCAGATCAGCGCGCCATCATCGGCATCGTGGAAGGCGTAGCCCGGCAGCTTCGTGTAGGGCGCGTCGTCGGTCGGCTGGAGGGCCGCCGGGTCGATCGGCGACTGGCCATGCTTCGCCGACAGAACGATGAGGGTCGACCCGTCGAGCCCGTTGCTCTTCAGTCCGTCCACCAGCGCGCCGAGCGCACCGTCGACATAGTCGAACTGCGCCGCGAGTCCGTCCTTGGGCTGTCCCGAGGCATCGGCATAGCCACCCATGGCGTCGGGCGGATCCCCAGGGCCGGCCTTGGGCAGTTTCTGGCCGACGCTGACGGCCTGGAAGTTCATGCCGAACAGGGCCGGAACGCCGACCTTGGTCGTCCCCGTGCCATCGAAGCCACGCATCATCGCGAGCAGCGCCGCCACGCGGCGTTGGTCGAAGTCGCGTTCCGCCGCGAAGGAACCGGTGGTCCGCACCTTGGTGCCGGGAATGTAGGAATCCTGCTCGACCGCATAGAGCTCGTCGAGTCCCTTGCCGGACGGGCCACCGAGCCACTCGTAGGCGGGATGCTTGTCGGACCAAGCCGTGAGGCCGCCATGCTGATGGACGACTTCGAAGATCGTGTTCGCGCGCAGATAGTCATGCGGATAGACCGGCGAGCAACTCTCGCCGGCCTTGCGCAGGGGAAGCTTCTTGGTGTCGATCTGGGTCAGTGGCCGACCGATGGTGCCACCCGCGTCGGCGCGGTTCGCATCGACGTCGATATCCGATGCGAAGGGCACCTCCGTGCCGGGTTCGCCCTTGCAGTCCGATCCTGCGGGATAGAGGGCGCGGTCGTAGCTGTCGTCGTAATAGACGCCCGTCGAGGTCGGGCCTCCACCGGTCACCTGCGCGGCGAAACCGGGGAACGAATCCGAGATGAGCGGGGTCGCGGCATTCCGGTAGACCGTGCCGCCCTTGGCGAGGTGGGCCAGCGTGCCCGAGGGGTGCGAGGTCGCGTAATTGCTGAGATCGAGGGCATGCATGCCGTCGATGCTGATCAGCAGCACATGCTGGTAGGGCGTAGGCGCAGCGAAAGCCGAGGTGGTGGACAGGAGAGCGAGGGCGCTCGCCACGATCGTGCCGCTGTACTTCATAGCCGCTTCCCCTGTCCGCTTGTCGGGACGGGGCTAGGCAGGGAGCGTGACAGGCGCGTGACACTTGCGCTCGATCCGCATTCGACATCGCGTCTCCGAGTGAGGAGCGCGCCACACCCGCCTCAGATAATCCCGTGCGGCGCTCTCGTCGCTGCGGACAGCCCAACGACGAAAGACTCGGCTAAGCCGCGGATCTTCTCGGAAGCAGCGCCACGCGATCCTGCCTACGCTCCAGTGATCTGCTTCGGAGAGACGGGGTCGCTCGCCGGAAAGGTTTCCTCAATGGCTTCGTCCAGCAGGTCGTCCTGCCGCTCGTCGGGACTACCGCTCTGGCGCGGCTCATGGGCCACCGCGGCAGTGACGGTCGGCCCGGTCGCCCCGGAGCGATCGACCTCTTCGAGCACCTCTTCCTCTGCCGCCAGCCAATGCTGGCGTTCCATGCCGTCCGGACGGCCGTCGGCCTCCCAGAGCTGGTAGGCGCGTGTCCGGATCAGGTCCTGGATGTCTTCGACCGAAATGCTGGGGTCCATCGCCGTCATACACCCTGCTCGAACTTGCCCGTCCGCGTCCCACGCCGAAGGGCTCACCCCGAGAACGCGCTGGAACAGTTTAGGTGCCCATTGTTCTCAGGGAGGCGTCATTCGCGATGACGCGGAGGCTCGGCGACCGCTCACGACGTGTGGCAAGTCGGGCCGAGCATGGCGGCGAAGCGCGGTCCCCAGAGGTCGTCCTCTGCGCCGAGCACGCTCATGTGGTCGGCGGCGACGAGATCGAAGGTCGTATCGGCGGGCCGCGTCGCCGCGAGGGCTCGGCCTGAGGCGGCCGGAACGATTCCGTCCGCGTCGCCGTGAACGATGACGACCGGAGCACGGACGTCCGGCAATCTCAGGTCCGATCGCATCGGGTCGCGCAGCAGCAGCGTCGTCGGCAGCCATGGGAACAGGCCCGCGATCAGAGAGGCCATCGAGCGGAAGGGCGCTTCGAGATAGAGCGCCAGTACCGGGCGCGCGCTCGCCACCGAAATCGCCGGCCAGGTGCCGAGCGAATGACCATGCACCAGCACCGGCGCCGAAGGCTCACGCCGGCGAAGCTCGTCATAGGCCGCAAGCGCATCGCTCACGAGGCCAACCCCGCTCGGTGTGCCGGTCGAGCCCGCATAGCCGCGGTAGGCGATGGTCAGCACACCCCAGCCGTCGGCGGCCCAGGCACCGCGGCCGAAACGCTCTGCAGGTCGCTCGGGTACGTCGCCATTGCCGTGGAAGGCCAGCACCACGCCGCAGCCGGGCCGTGGCGCCTTCCACAGGGCGCGCAGGCGCTCGCCGTCCTCCGTCACGACGGTGGTGGCCTCGAACCCGGGCGGAGCCGCCGACCGGGCCGACGACGCCGAAAAGGCGCCGGGGAAGATGGACTGGCGCTGCCTGACGGTGAGGATGAGCGCTGCCGCGAGATAGAGCGCCGCGGCGATCGACGCGAGAGTGGCCACCACCGTCACGATCCGTCTCCGTCGGCGCCGCATGCGGCGGCCCTGGTCAGCGTCGCCCCGGCCGGGTGCCGATGTCTCGCCGGCAGAAGCCCTCGGGCCACTCCAGGGCATCGACGCCCGCATAGGCACGGGCGCGGGCCTGTTCGGCATCGGCGCCGCGCCCGACAAGCGTCAGGACGCGACCGCCGTCGGCGAGAATGCGGGTTCCCTCGGCGCGGGTGCCGGCATGGA
>JAYVMK010000333.1:0-5536 GCA_043758995.1 Lichenibacterium sp.
ACGTAGGCCGAACGCCGGGCAGAGATGCTCGTCGCCGGGTGCGAAGTCGAGGCGCAGGGGCACCGGCTGGGCGAAGCGGCCTTCGACCTGGGCCGACGGCTCGCTTTTCAGCCGACCGAGGCCGAGAGCGGCGAGGTCGCGCGCGATCCCATGGACACCGGCCGCGTCGGGCCGATTCGGTGTGAGCGCCACGTCGATCACGGGATCGTCCATGCCTGCGAAAGCACCATAGGGGCGCCCCACGGGTGCGTCCTCCGGCAGTTCCATGATGCCGTCATGCTCCTCCGAGAGGCCGAGCTCTGAGGCGGAACACAGCATGCCGTTCGACTCCACGCCGCGAATGACGCCGGCCGTGATCGTCATGTCCTTGCCCGGGATGTAGGTGCCGGGTGCCGAGAAGACGGTCACGAGGCCGGACCGCGCATTGGGGGCGCCGCAGACCACCTGCACGGGCACGCCTGCGCCCGTGTCGACCGCACAGACCCTGAGCCGGTCGGCGTTGGGATGCTGGTGCGCCTCGACGATACGGGCGACCGTGAAGCCACGAAGCTTCTCGGCCGGATCCTCGATCCCTTCGACCTCGAGTCCGACGCGGGTGAGAGCGTCGGCGATCTCGCTGAGCGAGGCCTCGGTGTCGAGGTGGTCCTTGAGCCAGGAGAGCGTGAATTTCATTCTTTAGGTCCGGGGCGAGTCTTGGCGATGAGTCGAGAGGCGAGGAAACGTCTGTCGTCCCGCTGCAGGGACCGGACATCCGCGATAGGCTCGCGCGCGAGGGCGATCAGTTCACGTACTGCGGGAAGGGGGAACGTCGGCCTCGGATCGTCATCCGACAACATTCTCTGCTTTTGCAGTTCGGCGAAAGCCGACCCCACGCGGATGAAAAGATCCGATTGAACATGGTCTCGCGGGAGGCGAGCGAGCGCCTTCTTGGTGGGCCCGTGCTCAAACAACCTATGGACAGGCGAAACGATGTCCCAGTAGCGAGGAGATTGCAGACCCCAGCCGAGCAGGGCGTCGACGTTGTTGTACGCCCGTGCATGCAATCGAGCATAGTTGGCGGTACCGACCGGGCGTTTGAGCATCGCCTGCGTGGGACGCCCGGCCGCGCCGGAGATGAGAAGCTCTGCAGCCTCCAAGAGATCGTCGGAGATCACGTCGGCACGTCTGGGCTCTGCGGCGCCTCGTCGTCTGGCCAGTCGACACTGGTGTAGGCGAGACGGTCCTCGACTCGAGCATCCAAGGCCTTTGCCAGGGCAACGCGGGCCGTCGCCAATTGTCCAGAGGGGATGATCGACGATCTGGATGGCATACTGACGGAAACCAAAACAGCGGGGTCGCCGTCATGATCCCGACCGAGACCTACACCGATGCGGCCGATGCCGCTCAGCGTCCGGCCGAGAGCCTCCTCAGCGATGGCTTGGAAATCGGCATCAGCCAAACTGGCCGAGAGGTTCATCTGGCACTCCCCTACCCCGTCAGGCCACCCGCCAGCGTCGGGATATCGAGCGGACGGAAGCCGTAGTGGTTCAACCAGCGCACATCCGCGTCGAAGAAGGGCCTGAGATCCGGCATGCCGTATTTGAGCATGGCGATGCGATCGATGCCCATGCCCCAGGCGAAGCCTTGGTACTCGTCGGGGTCGATGCCGCAATGGCGCAGCACGTTGGCGTGGACCATGCCGCAGCCCAGGATCTCCAGCCAGTCCTCGCCCTCCCCGAAGCGGATCTCGTCGCCGCGGCGCGCGCACTGGATATCCACTTCCATCGAGGGTTCGGTGAAGGGGAAGAACGACGGGCGGAAGCGCATCTTGACGCTGTCCACCTCGAAGAAGGCGCGGCAAAACTCCTCCAGCACCCATTTGAGGTTGGCCAGATTGGCCCGCTTGTCGATGACGAGCCCTTCCACCTGATGAAACATCGGCGTGTGGGTCTGGTCCGAGTCGCAGCGGTAGGTGCGGCCGGGGCAGACGACCCGGATCGGCGGTTTCTGCGTCAGCATGGTCCGCACCTGGACCGGGGACGTGTGGGTGCGGAGCAGGCGCCGCTCGCCGTCGGGCTTGGCGTTGAAGAAAAACGTGTCGTGCATTTCCCGCGCCGGATGGCCGACGGGGAAGTTCAGCGCCGTGAAATTGTAGAAGTCTGTCTCGATGTCGGGACCTTCGGCGATGGCGAAGCCCATGTCGGCGAAGATCGCCGTAATCTCGTCCGTCACCTGGCTGATCGGATGCAGCCGGCCGGCGAGGACCGGAGCCTCGCGCACGGACAGGGACACGTCGACCGTCTCGGACGCCAGCCGCGCCGCCATGGCCTGAGACGCCAGCGCGTCGCGACGCTCTGCGAGCGCCTGAGAAACGCGGTCCTTGAGCAGGTTGAGAGCGGCGCCGCGCGTCTTGCGTCCGTCGGGCGACATGCGCCCCAGCGTGGCCATCAGGCCGGAGACGGAGCCCTTCTTGCCGAGCGCCGCCACGCGGACGGCTTCAAGCGCCGCCTCGGTCTCGGCCGCCCCGACCTCAGCCAGGATGGACGCTTCGAGTTCGGCCTCGTCGACCATGGATGTCTCGCTAACCCGGAAGAATAAAGGCCGCGCGCATGGCGCGGCCCGATCGTGATGGTGTCAGACAGCCGGAGCCGCGACGGGAAGCGCGCTCTTGGCCTTCTCGACGATGGCCTTGAACGCCTCCGGCTCGGTGATGGCGAGCTCCGACAGGACCTTGCGGTCGAGTTCGATGCCGGCCTTGTTCAGCCCGTCGATGAAGCGGCTGTAGGTCAGGCCGAGTTCGCGAACGGCGGCGTTGAGACGCTGGATCCAGAGAGCGCGGATCGTGCGCTTCTTCACCTTGCGGTCGCGAGTCGCGTACTGCATCGAGCGATCGACGGCCGCCTTGGCGGTCCGGATCGTATTCTTGCGCCGGCCGTAGAAGCCCTTGGCGGCGTCGAGTGTCTTCTTATGCTTGGCGTGGGACGTCACGCCACGTTTTACGCGGGCCATGAATGATCTCTTTCAGTCTGGAAGATGAGGGGAAGAAGCAGGTCGCTCAGGCGTGCGGCAGGAAATACCGCTTGATGTTGACGCCGTCCGTCTTGAACAGCACCGCGGTGCCGCGCAGATTGCGGATCTGCTTGTTCGTCCTCTTGATCATCCCGTGCCGCTTGCCGGCCTGGGCATAAAGCACCTTACCGGTGCCGGTGACTTTGAAGCGCTTCTTGGCGCCCGACTTGGTCTTCAACTTGGGCATTTGGCTCTCACAAAGCGCGCTCCGTCTTGCGACGGATGGCCTGGGGGTTCGAGGACGAGCATAAGGATCGCCACGGCAGCCCTGGCAGGCCGGACGATCCAGTAAGGCGCGCGTTGTAACCGGAGGTCTCGCGCTCGGCAACCTTTTTCGCCGGAGGCGCATGCGGACGTTGACGACGATGGCGGGTTGCCGCTATGGACGGGGCTTCGCGACGCCCCGGCGTCGATATCTGCCGTGGCCGTTCGCGTCGGCCGCAGTTCGGGAACCCAAGAATGGCGAATACCTCCTCGGCCAAGAAGGCCGTCCGCAAGCTCGCACGCCGCACGGCCGTTAACCGGATGCGCCGGAGCGCGATGCGCACGCAGCTTCGCAAGGTCGAAGAAGCGATCGCCAGCGGCGACGCTGCTGCGGCCCGCGAAGCCCTGACCACCACGGAATCCGTCGTGATGCGCTCGGCCCAGAAGGGCGTGATGCATGCCAACACCGCCTCTCGCAAGGTGTCGCGTCTTGCGGCCCGCGTGAAGGCCTTGTCGTCCCAGGCTGCCGCCAGCTAAACGCCGTCGGCGCTGACGGAACTCGGACCAAAGGCGCGCCATTGGCGCGCCTTTTCTCGTTGCGGTCTACGCCGAGGATCTTGCACGCAGTCCAGCATACCTGCGTTGCGAATCCTTCATGATTGAGACAAGCTCTACCCAAAATCATGGGGAGAGGCGCCTTGTTTCATCAGTTGCTGACGCCGGTCGGAGATAGCCTACCCTTATCTTTCCTGGTCGCCGCGATACCGATCGCGGTCGTCCTTGTTCTACTCGGCATCCTGCGCCGTCCGGCATGGCAGGCGTCCGGCGCCGGGCTCGTCGTGGCCTTTCTGCTGGCCACGCTGATCTGGCAATTACCGGCCGGCATCGCCCTGTCGGCCACGGTGAACGGCATGGTCTTCGCGATCTGGCCCGTCATGTGGATCGTGGTCAACGCTCTGCTGCTATACAACGTGGCGGTTGCTGCGGGCCGGTTCGACGCATTTCGCGACTGGGTGATCGAACATCTGCCCAACGACAGGCGAGTCGTTCTGGTCGTCATCGGCTTCTGTTTCGGGGCGCTGCTCGAGGGGATCTCAGGGTTCGGTACGCCCATCGCGATCACGTCGGCGCTGCTCATCCTCGTCGGCTTCGAGCCCATCGAGGCTCTCACCTACACGCTGATCTTCAACACCGCGCCGGTCGCCTTCGGTGCGCTCGGAGCCCCCGTCACGGTGCTGGGTCAGGTGACGGGTCTCAGCGACGTCACGCTCGGCGCCATGATCGGGCGGCAACTGCCGTTCTTCGGCGTGCTGCTGCCCTTCTATGTCATGTTCGTCTACAGCGGGCGGCGCTCCGTCGCGGCACTCTGGCCCGTCCTTCTGGTGGCTGGCCTCAGCTTCGCCCTGTCGCAATTCGCCGCCTCGAACCTCATCGACTACAGGCTGACGGACGTCCTGGCCTCGCTCGGGTCTCTCGTCGTGACCATCGGCTTCCTCCAGGTCTGGAAACCTCTGCCCGATCCGGCCTTCGCCATGGTGCGCCCTGCCCTCATGGGCGCCGTGGGGACGCGAGGCCGCGTGCCGTCCTGGCAGGGATGGCTCCCCTGGATCATCGTCGCCGCGACCGTGATCCTCTGGACATCGCTGAAGATCCCGGACGTCGGCGCTCTGAAGTTCGCCTGGCCGGGATTGAACAACGCCGTCTTCATCACGCTCTACAACAAGGCCTATCCGGCCATTTACGTGTTCCAGCCGCTGGCGGGCGGCACCGCCATCCTGGTCGCCACGCTCATCACGGCCTTGGTGGTGCGCCTGCCGATCGGCGAAGTCTTCACCTGCGCGGCGCGGACGCTGCGGCAGACCTACATCGCCATCATCACGGTGGCTCTGATCGTCGGTCTCGCCTACCTGATGAACTACTCCGGGATGACCTACACGCTCGGCAAGGCGGTGGCCTCGGTCGGCGTCATCTTCCCCCTGGTGTCGGCCTTCCTCGGCTGGGTGGCGGTGTTCCTCTCGGGGTCGGATACGTCGGGCAACGCGCTCTTCGGCAATCTGCAGGCCGTGGCAGCCAACCAGCTCGGACTGAATCCGGTGCTGATCGCCGCCACCAACTCGTCCGGCGGCGTGATGGGCAAGATGATCTCACCCCAGAACATCGCCACCGGCGTCTCGGTGACGGATCTCAAGGGCCAGGAAGGTGTGGTCTTCGCCCGCACCTTCAAGCACAGCATCATCCTGACGCTGATGCTCGGCGTGCTGGTGGTGATCCAGCAATACCTGAC
>JAYVMK010000334.1:0-5669 GCA_043758995.1 Lichenibacterium sp.
CCCCCCCCACGCCGCAAAGCTTGAGTGCACCCGCCAGGGCCACGCCATAGATCACGGCACCGGCCGACCCGACGATGCCGAGATGCATCAGGTCGGCGAAGCGCGAGGTCGCCGTCATGGCGGCGATGCGGCCGTCCGCCAGGAAGACGAAAGTCCCCAGCACCAGGGCCGCCGCATCGACCGCGATGGACACGCGCACCAGCATGGCATCGGGACGCACGACGTCCTGCAGCCAGCCGATGCAGCATAGGACCAGCAGGTTGATCCAGGCGCCGACGGCGGTGGCTGCGGCCAGTCCTGCGGCTCCGAAGGGACGATAGAGCAACAACTTCAGAGACAGGTTGAACGCCACCGCGAGCAGGGATGCCGCCATCGGAACGGTGGTATTGCCCCGTGCTTGAAATCCCGAGCGGGCCGAGGAGATCAGCAGAAAGGGCATGAGCCCGAAGGCATAGGCGCTCAGCACCGCTCCCGAGGCCGACGCCGCCTCGGCGGTGAACTTGCCGCGCAGGAACACGCCTCGCATGATCTCGTCGGGCATGAGCACGAAGGCGACGAAAAAGGGGGCCGCGAGAGCCAGGGTCAGCGCCATGGTCCGGTTCTGCGCCCGCAGCGCGCCGGCCGGGTTGCCGGTCGCGAAGAAGCGGCTCATCTCCGGCAGCAGGACGGTGCCGGCCGCGACCCCGATGACCCCGATGGGGAGTTGGAAGATGCGGTCGGCGTAATAGATCGACGAGACGCCGCCGGCCGGCAGCATGGAACTGATGATCGTATCGGCGAATATAGCGATCTGCGGCCCCGCGGAGCCGATGACGGCGGGTCCCAGGGCGGCGAAGAATTGACGCACGTCGGCACCGAGCCGCGGCCGTACGATCCGCTCCAGGATACCGGCCTGCCGCGCCGCGCCGAACATCAGCGCCAACTGAGCCACGCCCGACACCGTGACTCCGACGCTGGCGGCGATGCCGGCATCCGGGAACAGCCACCCGATCGCCAGGAACAGCATCATGACGATGTTGAGCAGCACCGGCGCGAAGGCGGCGGCGGCGAATTTTCGGTGCGCGTTGAGGGTGCCCGACTGAAGCGTCACCAGCACCATGCAGAACAGATAAGGGAAGGTGATCCGCGTCATCAGCACGGCATGGGCGAACTTGGCGGGATCGGCGTCGAAGCCCGGCGCCAGCAGGCCGACGAGCGCGGGCGTGAAGACCTCCGCCAGGATCAGGACCAGCGTCTGCGAGGCGATGAGGATCGTGAAGATCTGGCTGGCGAAATGCCCGGCCTGGTCCGAGCCGCGCCGCGTCAGAACCCGCGAATAGGAGGGGACGTAGGCGGCATTGAAGGCGCCTTCGCCGAAGATGGCCCGGAACTGGTTCGGCAGCCGAAAGGCGACGAAAAACGCGTCCGCCACCGCACCCGCGCCGAGCAGCGTGCCCAGCATGATGTCCCGGAAAAAGCCCGTGACGCGCGACACCAGGGTGAGGCCGCCGACGGAAAGCAGGTGTCTGTACATCCGGGCCCGTGATCCGCGCGCCGCCTCGGGCGGCTCGCCTTCCCTCTATCTCATCCCGGGCCGCACCGCAGCAGAGCGGCGCGGCTCCGGACGGGAGTAGGGGATCAACCCATCACGGCACGCTTGCCCGGACCTGCCCGGCGCTGCGCCCGGCGAGCCGACGATGGTCTTTGCGTCACCCCCTCCGCTCGGCGGAAGACGTTCGTCTGCCCCAGCACCTACCGCAGCCGTGCATGCTCTATCGTTCGGAGGGCCTCCCCTCCACAGGAGAGAGGGGAGGCGTCAGACGTCGACCAGCCGACCCTGGGCTTACTTCGTGGCGTACTGGAAGTGCTCGTCGACATGGTCCCAGTTGACGAGGTTTTCCATGAAGGCCTTGAGGTAGTCGGGACGACGGTTGCGGTAGTCGATGTAGTAGGAGTGCTCCCAGACGTCGACGCCGAGAATGGGCGAGGCGCCATGCACCAGCGGGTTCTCGCCGTTGGCGGTCTTCATCACGTCGATCTTGCCATCCTTGACGACGAACCACGCCCAGCCCGAGCCGAACTGCGTCGTACCCGCCTCGATGAACTTCGCAGTCGCCGCTTCGAGCGAGCCGAAGCTCTCCACCAGCGCTTTTTCGACAGCGCCCGAGGGCTTGCCGCCACCGTTCGGCTTCATCCACTTCCAGAAATGAATGTGGTTGTAATGCTGCCCGGCGTTGTTGAAGAGACCCTGGTTCTTGCCGAAGGAGCCCTTGACGACCTCTTCGACCGTCTTGCCTTCGAACTCGGTGCCTTCCATCAGCTTGTTGCCGTTGGTGACATAGGCCTGGTGGTGCTTGTCGTGGTGAAACTCGAGGGTCTCCTTCGACATGTAGGGAGACAGCGCGTCGTAGCTGTAAGGCAGCTCGGGAAGCGTGAAGGCCATGATCGTGGCTCCTTGAAATCCGGTCGGGCGGGATCGGCTCGACATTGCCGCCGCCCCGGATCGGAACCTAGTGGCCGAGGCTCGCCGCGGCAACGCCGCATCGTCGATCGACGCTTGAACCGCCTCGCTTTGCGTCTGTCTCAGATCCTGTGTAACGCTGCCGCGGCGGGGCGTGTGCTGGCGGAGAGTGTTGAATGGCTTGGTTGATTTCCGTTTTGGGCGCCGTGATGGGGCTCGCCGGAGCCTGGTCGTTGTGGAACGGCATCTCCTTCATCCGTCTCGATTGGGGTCAGACCGAAACGGTGGCCGGAACGGTCGCGCTGTCCGGAGGCCTCGTGAGCCTCGGGATCGGGGCGGTGCTCTTCGCTCTGCGTGACCTCCGTGTCGGTTCCGCTCCGGCCCTGACGACCGGCAGCGACACGGTCGCCGAACCCGAGGCCGTGACGGAGGTCGCTGCCCCCCGCCGCCCAGACTCGGCCGTCGGTCGACTGAGGTCCAAGCTGTCCACGGTCGGCATGCCGAAGACCGAGCCCTCCATGGCCGCCCCTGCCGAACCGTCGCGAGACCTCGACGCGCCCGTCGTTCGGCCCGCCCCAGCGCCCGCACTCCGCACCGAACCGGCTCCCGTACCGCCCGAGAGAGCGGCTCCGGTTCCGGAGATCGCCCCGGCCCCGGTCCCCCGGCCGGTTCCGCCGGTCGCCGAAGCACCCACCGTGGTGGGGCGATACGACGCCAATGGCGCCACCTATGTGCTCTTCTCCGACGGCACGATCGAGGTCGAGACCGGAAGCGGCACCCACCGCTTCGACTCCATGGCCGACCTCAAGGAGCACATCGAGCGACAGGACCAGGGATAGGCCGGTCTTGTCTCGGCGGGATTGTCAGGCACGATCCGAAGACGGCGCTGGATACCCGCCTGCGCGGGGATGAGCGGACAAGGGCATCGTCGAGTCGAAGACGACATCAGTCTTCGTCCTCCTCCTCATCGTCGTCGACCTCCTCTTCCGTCACCGCATCGCGGCCCGTGCAGGCGAGCGCGAAGGCATATTGCAGCGCCACTTCGTCCAATTGGTCGTAGCGGCCGGAGGCGCCGCCATGGCCGGCCTCCATATTGGTCTTCAACAGGATCAACGAGGGTGAGGTCGCCTTTTCGCGGAGGCGTGCCACCCATTTGGCCGGCTCCCAATAGGTAACGCGCGGATCAGTCAGTCCACCGAGCGCCAGGATCGGCGGGTAGTGCTGCTCCGTCACGTTGTCGTAGGGTGAATAAGCGCGAATGCCGGCGAAAGCCTCACGATCCTTGATCGGGTTGCCCCATTCCAGCCATTCCGGCGGCGTCAGCGGCAGGCTGTCGTCGAGCATCGTGTTGAGGACGTCGACGAAGGGCACGTCGGCCAGGATGGCGGCGAAGAGATCCGGCGCCAGATTGGCGACCGCCCCCATGAGCATGCCGCCGGCGCTGCCGCCATGCGCCACGAGGCGCCCCTTCGAGGTGAACCCCGCTTCGACCAGCGCCTGCCCGGCGGCGATGAAATCGCCGAACGTGTTGGCCTTGTTCGACAGCTTGCCATCCGTGTACCAGGCCCAGCCCTTGTCGGTGCCGCCGCGGACATGTGCGATGGCATAGACGAAACCGCGATCGACCAGCGACAGGCGCTTCGTGCCGAAGGCGGCCGGAATGGAATAGCCATAGGCACCGTAGCCGTAGAGTAGCAGCGGTGCGGAGCCGTCGAGCGGCGTATCCTGCCGGTAGAGGATCGAAACCGGCACCTCGGCGCCATCGGGCGCCCTGGCCTGGATTCGTCGCGTCACGTAATCGGCAGGATCGTGGCCCGACGGGACCTCCTGGCGCTTGCGCAGGGTCCGCGCGCCGGTCTCCATGTCGTAGTCATAGGTCTCGGTCGGCGTCGTCATCGACGAATAGGTGAAGCGCATCACCGCCGTATCCTGCTCGGCCACCTCGCCGAGCCCGAGCGAATAGGCCTCCTCGGGAAAGCTGACGGCAATCTCGGCACCGGTCGCGAAGGACCGAATGACGATATGGGGCAGGCCGTCGCGCCGCTCCAAGCGGACGAGATGCCGGGCGAAGGCGGCCGAGCCTACGATGAGCCGCCCGGGCTCGTGCGCGACGAGATCGCGCCAGCTCTCGCGGTCGGCCGCTTCGACCGGCGCGGTCACGATCTTGAAATCGACCGCACCGTCGGCGTTGGTCAGAATGAGAAAGTCGTCGCCGCGGTGGTCGACGTCGTAACGCAGGCCGGAGGCGCGGGGCGCGATCAGCCGCGGCGTCACGAACGGCTCCGTCCGCTCCACGACCCGCACCTCCGAGGCATCGTGGCCGTGGATGGAGATGAGGGCGAAGCGGCCCGAGCGCGTCTTCTCGATCCCGACAAACCAGGTCGGGTCGGGCTCGTCGTAGATCAGCCGATCCTCGGTGGAGTCCGTGCCGAGGCGATGCAGCCAGACGCTGCTGGCGCGATGGTCTTCGTCGAGCTTGACGTAGAAGAACGCCGAATCGTCCGCAGTCCAGACCGCCGTGCCCTCCGTCTGCGAGACGATGTCGGGCAGGTCCTCGCCGGTTTCGAGGTTGCGGACCTTGATTGTGTGAAGCTCAGATCCCTTATCGTCGAGGCTCCAGGCCAGCAGCGCGTGGTCGCTCGACGGCACGGCATCGCCGAGTTCGAAGAAGTCCAACCCCTCCGACAGACTGTCGCCATCGAGCATGATCTGTTCGGGACCGCCGCTTCGGGGAGTCCGGCAGACGAGTTCGTGCTGACCGCCCTCGCGATAGCGCGCGTAGTAGGCGAAAGGACCGTCGTTGACGGGAACCTCGGCCTCCTCCTCCTCCATGCGGTCTCGCATCTCGCAGACCAGTCTCTTCTGCAGCATCGCCGTCGGCTGCAGGACGGCGGCCGCATGAGCGTTCTCGCGTTCGAGGAGGTCACGTATTTCCGCGGGCAGCTTGGAAGGGTCGCGCAGGACGTCGCGCCAGTTCTCGGCACGGATCCAGCCATAGTCGTCCGTGAGGGTGGCGCCGTGAACCGTTCGGATCGCCGGTCGCTTCTCGATCGGCGCGGGAGCCGCGGCCGCTGCGGCGAAGGCGGGAAGGTCGGTCATGAAGGATCTCGAGGCTCGGTCGGGGCAATCGCCTTCTTATCCGATCGCAGCCCCTCTCGGGCAAGACCCGGACCTGTCACAAGCGACCGATTTGCGAGAGACTTTCAGCATTGTGCGCCTCGTGCCGTGC
>JAYVMK010000335.1:0-3170 GCA_043758995.1 Lichenibacterium sp.
GCCGCGCGGCCACAGGGCGATGCGAAGCTGAGTGATTTCAAGCTCGTTGAAACTCCTATTCCGGTGCTCGGACAAGGCGAGGTGCTTTTTCGTAACACCCTTATCTCTGTCGACCCCTACCAGCGCAATCTGATGGGCAACGGCTCTTCCGAGCTGCCGCCGATCGACGTGGGGTTGCCGATGTCGGGACCGACGGTTGCGACCGTAGAGGAGAGTAGCAATCCTGACTTTTCGATCGGTGATCAAGTTCAGACTTGGTCAGGCTGGCAGCAATATGGCGTCTCAAATGGGTCCGATCTTCGTAAGCTCGACCCAAAAGCCGCCCCTGTCTCCACGTCTCTCGGCGTTCTTGGCCACACCGGCCTGACGGCATGGCTGGGGATGACCAAATTCCTTGAGACCAGCCCGGGCGGGACCGTCGTCGTGACCGCCGCAGCAGGGTCGGTCGGCTCCTTGGCTGCCCAGATCGCAAAGCTTCGCGGATACCGGGTCGTGGGCATCGCCGGTGGCGCAAAAAAGGTCGCATTCCTGAAGGACGAACTCGGTCTCCACGCCGCCGTGGACTACAAAGCTGTCGATTTCGCCGAACAACTGCAACGCGCACTGCCAAACGGCATCGACGGTCTTTATGACAACGTCGGTGACTACATGTTCGAGGCGCTCATGGAGCACTTCAACAAAGACGCCCGCATCGTCATCGGGGGCACCATCGCCGGCTACGGCAGCACCGAGCATGCCGACAGGGCCGATCACCTGCCCCGCCTGCTCAATCTGTTCCTGTACAGGTTCATCGAAATCAAAGGTTTTTCCGTCACGGATCACTTCGCGCACTATTCCGACTTCCTTCAGGAGGCTTCGGCGTGGGTGGCGAATAAACAGGTTGTATATAGCGAGGAGTTCGTCGACGGTTTCGACAAGATCCCCGAAACCTTCCTGCGACTCTTCGAAGGTAGCCACGACGGCAAGCTGATCGTCAGGATCAACTAATAAAGGCCTGATGTGATGTCGAATCGGTCGACCCACACCGAGGAGAGCCTGCTTTAAACCACAGGGGGAGAGGCGGGTCATCCAAAACCAAGGCCTAAAGCACAGTGTCGACCGCCGACGCACCGACGCGGTGGGCTACGATGCCTGAAAGAAGGTGAAAGGCCGCAAGATCCATTTGCTTGTTGACACACTCGGCCTGCCAATCCGCCTTGTGGTCCATTCTGCGGCCATCCAGGACCGCAATGGAGCGGCGCTTCTCTTCGAGAACATCAAGCGCTGCTTTTCTTGGCTGAAATGCGTGTTCGCCGACACGGGCTTTAATGCGCGGCAGAGCTACGAGGCAGCGGTGACCAATGCCCTGTGCCTCGAGTTTCGACCTACTTGCACTCGAGCCTGCCGTCCGCATCGCCTCCCGCCTTGGCGGTGGCACGTTCCTTGTTCCAGGCACCGCCATCGTCACTCAGGGCGTGACTCAGGAATGCAGTCGTGACACGCTGCACTGCGGCTACGCGCGACCGACTGGCGTTGGATTGCTGTTCGGATTCGTAGGTATTGATGCCGCCGAGCGGATGTTCGGCATCGAATAGAGTGAACAGCGCCTCGCTGCCCGGGGCCAGATCGTAAGCCTCGCGCCACCATTCCGGGCCACGAGTGCTCAGCGGGCTCTGATCCTTGTCGCCGCAGATCACGAGGGACTGCATGGTCATGCCCGAGAAGTCCGGGTTCATGAACGGAAAATGGTCCTTTGCCAGCGGTGTGAGATTGTCGCCCCCGGTCCCCGGAATGCAAAGCAGCACGCCCGCTTTTACCCGGCCATCGGCGAGGCGCACGATCCGTCCGTCTTTCGGATCGGGGTGAGTTGCCCCCAGCAGCATGCTCGCGGTCCGCGCCCCCCAAGAAAGGCCCGCCACGGCGATCTTCGAGCGATCGATGCGGCCACGGATGTGAGGGGCGGCTTGCTCTATCTCGTCCATTCGGTCGAGCAGCCGCACCATATCATCCTCCCGGTGTCGCCAGAACTCGGCCGCGCGAGGATCGTCCGGTGCCAAGCCGCATCGCCAGGAATCCAAATGATCGGGCTGAATGACCGCGAATCCTTGCGCGGCCCAATAGTCGGCAAGCACGTCGTAGGCGTAGCAGGATGGCCGAAAATCGTGTGAGAACAGGATCACCGGCAGGCCTTCGCCACGGCCGGGCGACGCGACGCGGTATTCCAAATCTCGGCCACGTTCCGGGGCCGAAATCGCCATCGGTGCGACGGCCATGATCGACCGCGTCAGGGGATGAGGGAGTGTCTCAGATACACGAGGTTCCATGTGCGATCATTCAGCGTTTAGATGGTTCAGAAACAAGAAGTCCTTCGCTCACCTTCCACAGGCGGCGGGCTGCTTCGGGATCGATCGAATGCGGCGCTACGTCGGCGGGGATTGTTCCACTGAACGGCGCTGAACTGTCTGCGGTCAGTGGCGAGACATCGTTGTCTTTGAGATAGATGCCTCCCAAGCCGTCCAGCAAAGGACTGGCCGCAGCGAACACGATCGTGCTGGCCGCCTGCGCCGGCGTCTTCTTTCCCGCGAGCGCGTCGATGATCGGCTCGCCCGCCTCGTCGATCAGGCCCATACGCTTCAGCGCAGCGTCGCCGGCCGCGCGGCTCAATGTAGTGTTCGCGACGACGCCTGGGTGAACGGCATAGCCTCTGATCCCAGACGTCGCCCACCTCCGATCGAGCTCGACGGAGAACAGGACGTTTGCCACCTTGGACTGCATGTAGGCCGCGAAACTGTCATACTGGCGCGTGAACTGGAGATCGTCCCAGTGCATGGAGCCGAAGCGCTGAGCGCCGGACGACACTGTGACAACCCGCGCGCCGTTCGCCGCCTGGAGTGCAGGAAACAGTGCGAGCGTGAGCTGAAAGTGGCCGAGGTGATTAACGGCAAACTGCTGCTCAATCCCGCGCCCGTCGCGCTCCGGCCCGCCGGTCGATACGGCGGAATTGACGAGCATATCGAGGGGTCGGCCGCTTCGGATCCAACGTACCGCAAATCCGTCTACCGACGTCGGATCGAAAAGGTCGAGACGGTCGACCTCCACCCCATCGATCCCAGAAACGCCTGCGGCGGCGCGCTCGGTATCGCGGGCCTCAGCAGCTTTTGCAATGCTATCGGTTTTTCCAGGAAATCCAC
>JAYVMK010000336.1:0-4650 GCA_043758995.1 Lichenibacterium sp.
CCGGCTTCATGTCATCCTGGTTCGGCCTGCTGATCCTTTTTGGTTTCACCTGGGCCTTGTTCCACCATCTGCTGGGGGGCGTCCGCCACTTCATCTGGGATGCCGGCTACGGCATGGATCATCCCGAGCGCGAATATCTGGCGCAGGCCACGCTCGTCGGCGGCATCGCCCTCACCGTGCTGGTGTGGGCGCTGGCGTTCCTGGTGCGCTGAGGGCCGGTCCGATGAGCAACAACCCGAACCACATGCGCACCGAACTGCGCCGTGTCCGCTACCTCGGCTCCGCCAAATCCGGCACCTCCGGTTCGGCTCAGATGCGATTGACCTCGCTGGCCCTCGTGCCGCTGACCATCGCTTTCGTCTGGCTGATGTTGTCGCTGATCGGCAAGCCCTACGAAGCGGCGCTGGCGACGTTGTCGCGGCCTGCTGCTTCCATCTTCCTACTGCTGTTTCTCCTCGCCAGCATCCACCATATGCAGTCAGGGATGCGGAACATCATCGAGGACTACGTCCACGGTGCCCATTCGAAGGAGTGGGCGCTGGCGGCCAATCTCTTCTTCAGCTTCGTGGTCGGCGTCGCCTGCGTTTACGCGGTGATGCGGCTGAGCTTCATGTGATGACATAACGCCGGCCTGCGCCGCTCGACGCGGCCAGCCGGTCTCGGAGACGGTGTAATGGCCACGAACGGCAACGGTACGGCGTCAAACGGCAAGGCGGGTCCGGCTTACCCGATCACGGATCATTCCTTCGACGTTCTGGTCGTCGGCGCGGGCGGCGCCGGGCTCCGCGCCGCGGTCGGCTGCGCCGAGGCCGGCTTGCGCACCGCCTGTGTCACCAAGGTCTTTCCGACCCGATCCCATACGGTCGCGGCGCAGGGTGGCATCTCGGCGTCGCTCGGCAATATGGGACCGGACGATTGGCGCTGGCACATGTACGACACCGTGAAGGGGTCGGACTGGCTGGGTGACCAGGATTCGATCGAATATCTGTGCCGCAACGCGCCTCAGGCCGTCTACGAGCTCGAACATTGGGGCGTGCCCTTCTCACGGACGGAAGAGGGCAAGATCTATCAGCGGCCTTTCGGCGGCATGACGACGGATTACGGCAAGGGCACCGCCCAGCGCACCTGCGCGGCCGCCGATCGCACCGGCCATGCCATTCTGCACACGCTTTACGGTCAGGCGCTTCGCAACAAGACCGAGTTCTTCATCGAGTATTTCGCCATCGACCTCATCATGGAGGAGGGGCGTTGCCGCGGGATCGTGGCGCTGAAGCTCGACGACGGCACCATCCACCGGTTCCGCTCGAACCTCACCATCCTTGCGACCGGCGGCTATGGCCGCGCCTATTTCTCCGCCACCTCGGCCCATACCTGCACGGGTGACGGCAACGCCATGGTACTGCGCGCCGGCCTGCCGTTGCAGGACATGGAATTCGTGCAGTTCCATCCGACCGGCATCTACGGCGCAGGCTGCCTCATCACCGAAGGCTCGCGCGGCGAGGGTGGCTATCTGACCAATTCGGAGGGCGAGCGCTTCATGGAGCGCTATGCTCCCTCGGCCAAGGACCTCGCCTCTCGCGACGTGGTCAGCCGCGCCATGACGATGGAGATCCGTGACGGCCGCGGCGTCGGCAAGGCCAAGGACCACATCCACCTCCATCTCGAGCATCTCGACCCGGCCATCCTGCACGAGCGGCTGCCCGGCATCTCGGAATCGGCCAAGATCTTCGCCGGCGTCGACGTCACCAAGGAGCCCATCCCGGTGCTGCCGACCGTGCATTACAACATGGGCGGCATCCCCACGAACTATCATGGCGAGGTGCTGACCAAGGTCGGCGGCGACCCGGACAGCGTAGTGCCGGGCCTGATGGCGCTCGGCGAGGCGGCTTGCGTGTCGGTCCACGGCGCGAATCGCCTGGGCTCGAACTCGCTGATCGATCTCGTGGTCTTCGGCCGCGCCGCCGGCCTGCGCGCCGCCGAACTCGTCACCCCGGGCGAGAAGCAGCGCGAATTGCCGAAGAATTCCGGCGACATGGCGCTGGCCCGTCTCGATCGGTTCCGTCACGCCTCCGGCGGCACGCCGACCGCCGATCTGCGCGGCCGCATGCAGCGAACCATGCAGAACAACTGCGCGGTGTTCCGCACCGGCGAAGTGCTGGACGAGGGGGTGAAGCTCATCAACGACGTCTGGCGCGGGGCGTCCGACCTCCGCACCACGGATCGCTCGCTGATCTGGAACTCGGACCTGATCGAGACGCTGGAGTTCGACAACCTGATCAGTCAGGCCGTCGTCACGATGGAATGCGCTGCCAACCGCGAGGAATCGCGCGGCGCCCACGCCCGTGAGGATTTCCCGAACCGCGACGACAAGACCTGGATGAAGCACACGCTTGCCTGGCTCGACGAAGGCGCTCAGAAGGTCACGGTCGACTACCGCCCGGTTCACACCTACACGATGAGCAACGATGTCCAGTACATCGAGCCCAAGGCTCGCGTGTATTGAGCGGAGAAGACAGGATGTCAGTCTCGGCGGGCTTGGGGCATAATCGACGGAACGGGAGGTCGCGCGTGTACGCGATCACCTTCGATTTTGACACCAGCCTGCTGGGGCAGCTTTACCCGAACCAGTCTTGGAGGAGCGCCTACAGCGACGTCAGGCGTTTTTCGAAGAGAACGGTGTCGAGAACAAGCAGGGCTCAGTTCACGTTGCACGTGACGACGTCGACGCTGTCGAATGCGTCGCGCTTGTTCAAGACCTGGCCGAGACCTACGACTGGTTTACGCCGACTTTGAAAAATATCCGGATGCTGCGCATCGAGGAGAGCAACGACCTCATGCCGATTCTGGACCGTAAGAAGCGCCGGAAGCGGCAGTGATGAGGGAAGACTGCCAGATGTCGAGTATGGCTGCTGCTCCAGTGATGCGTGAAACCAGCGTCTGCGTGCCGATCGCGCTGACGGATTGGCAGGCTGCGCCCGATTCCGCCATGAAGCGCGATGCCGTTGCCGGCCTCGAGCGCGGTGATGTCGTACTGTTCCCGCATCTGCCCTTCGCGCTCTCGGCCGCCGAGGCCAAGCTCCTCGACCCGGCCGTGGTCAAGGCGGGCACCAAGACCGTCAAATTCGATCCCGACATCGGCCGCGTCTGGGGTTACGCCGATGGCGTCGACGCCGCCGCGATGAGGAGCATGCTGGAGCGCTATGCGCGCCAGACCCGCGCACTGCTCGACGCGCTGACGCCCTATGGCGCCGCGCTGAAGATCGGCAACACGTCCTTCCGCCCCGTCGAGGCCCAAGGCCGTGACCAGTCGAAGCGCCACGACGATACGCTGCTCCACGTCGACGCTTTCCCGTCGCGCCCGAGCCACGGGCAGCGGATCATGCGCGTCTTCACCAACGTCCATCCCGGTTCCAAGCCACGGGTCTGGCGCGTCGGCGAGCCTTTCGAGACTGTGGCCAGCCGCTTCTTGCCGAAGATCGCGGCGCCGTTTCCCGGCAGCGCGGAACTCATGAAGCTCGTCGGTATCACCAAGTCGCGGCGCTCGCCCGCCGACCATTACATGCTCCAGCTCCATGACCGCATGAAGCTCGACGACGATTACCAACGCACTGTCCCGCATCAGACGGTCGAGTTTGCCCCGGGCCAGACCTGGATGGTCTTCACCGACCAGGTGTCTCACGCCGCCATGTCGGGGCAGCACGCCCTGGAGCAGACCTTCACGCTGGATATCGAGGGAATGACGAACCCCGAACGTGCTCCCGTGCGCGTTCTGGAGCGCCTGAAAGGCAAGAAGCTCCATTGAGTGCGGGGTGGCCAGCGAAAGCGAGGAGTCAGGTGAGCACAGAACCCGTAACGCCGTTCCCGCGCATCGCTCGGGTCGCGCGTCGGTGCTCTGATCATTCGCGTTCATCTGGAAACTAAACTGACCTTCTGTCTGGCACCCCTGTAACGGTCGACGACGATCGCGTGCGGCTCCGCCCTCTGACCTTCGACGTGAAACGATAGGCCCGAACACACCATGGTAGAACTCGCTCTCCCCCGCAATTCACGCATCACCACGGGCAAGACCTGGCCGAAGCCGGCCAACACCAAGGCGTTGAAGGAATTCCGCATCTACCGCTGGGATCCGGATACTGGCGATAATCCCCGCGTCGACACCTATTTCGTCGATCGCGAGGATTGCGGGCCGATGGTTCTCGACGGGATCATCTGGATCAAGTCCCAAATCGATCCGACCCTGTCGTTCCGCCGGTCCTGCCGCGAGGGCATCTGCGGCTCTTGCGCGATGAACATCGACGGCACCAACACGCTGGCCTGTACCAAGGGCATGGACGACGTTCGGGGGGCGGTGAAGCTCTATCCTCTGCCCCACATGGAGGTGGTGAAGGATCTCGTTCCCGACCTGACGCGATTCTACGCCCAGCATGCGCTGATCGAGCCTTGGCTCAAGACGGATAGCCCCACGCCCGAGAAGGAGTGGAAGCAGTCGCCCCAGTCGCGTCACGCACTGGACGGTCTCTACGAGTGCATCCTGTGCGCCTGCTGCTCGACATCGTGCCCGAGCTACTGGTGGAACGGCGACCGCTATCTTGGCCCGGCGGCGCTGCTGCAGGCCTATCGCTGGCTGATCGACAGCCGCGACGAGGCGAC
>JAYVMK010000337.1:0-8790 GCA_043758995.1 Lichenibacterium sp.
AGCCTGACGCTTGGCGTGAAGTGCCCCGACGACGAGCCCATAAGGGCCTGCGTCGATGCCGTGTCCGACCTGATGGCCAAAGCTGCGGCCCCGGTTCACTGACGGTCGAGGGCGGTCCCGCACGACAGCGAGACCGCCTTCCATCGGACGAATCGCGAGCGCTAGGCCGGAGTGCCCAGCGTCTGCTCCACCACCTGCGGGTTGCGATCCAGCATCGCGAGCAGCACGCGAGTCGGACCTTCCGGTGCGCGACGCCCCTGCTCCCAATTCCGGAGGGTCGGAAGCGTTACACCGATGCCGGCCGAAAATGCGGCCTGAGACAGTCTGGTACGACCGCGGATCGTCGGCACGTCGATCGACTGGGGACCATGCAACCGAAGACCCGGCACATCCTCACCAGCGGAATGCGCGACAGCTTCGTTGAACCCGGCCACAATACGATCGACTGCGTCGCCACTCATTGTGTGCTCTCCGCTTTCGTCAGTTCTGCTTGATCTTCGTCGTAAGCGCTTTGATCTGCGCTATCTCGTCTGCGTCGAAGTTGCTGCGGTCGCTTTTGGACGAAAGGACCGGAAGGTAGACGGTTGCATCGTCTCCGACGTAGGCGAGCATCACACGATAGCCGCCGCTCTTGCCTTTTCCTCTCCCGGCAAAGCGTAGCTTTCGGACACCCCCGGAGCCCTGAACCTCGTCACCCTGTCTTGGATCGTCAGCAACGAAATCGACGATGGTCCGCACCGTCGCATCGGACAGGCCAGCGGCGTACACTCGTCAATGCTTCTCAGTCCACTGTTGGGAAGTATGGTCCTTCCTCACGCGCCCGCGGCGCTCTCCCGAAGGTGCCGCACCCTGATGGGGACCGGCGGGTGGGAATAGTGAGCCAAAGCGTAGAGGGGGTCGGGCGTCAGCGTGGAGGCGTTGTCGCGGGCAAGCCCCGTCAAAGCGCTGATCAACGGCGCCGCACCGACTGTTCGGCGGGCATAATCGTCGGCCTGGAACTCGTTGCGGCGAGAAATCCAGTTCGACAGCGGCGCCAGGATGGGGCTGACCACAGAGGCGAGCAGCAGGCAGACGAACAGCCGCACGGCATCGTCTCCATGGTCGAGCCCAAAGGCCGGCAGCAGCCAGGGCTGTTTGCAGAGCCAGCCGAAGGCCGCCAGTCCCAGGAAGGTGATCACGGCACTCTGAGCGAGGCCGAGCCAGATATGGCGGTGGCGGAAGTGCCCGAGTTCGTGGGCGATCACCGCCTCGATCTCCTCGGGCTTGCTCTTGGCCAGCAGCGTATCGAAGAGCACGATCCGCTTCGACCGGCCGAAGCCGATGAAGTAGGCATTGCCATGGGCGGTGCGGCGCGACGCATCCATGCTGAAGAGGCCCGACGAGCGAAAGCCCGCATCCTGGAGCAAACGCTCGATGCCGGCGCGCAAGGGCCCGTCTTCGAGCGGCGTGAAGGTGTTGAAACGCGGCGCGATCAGCCTGACGTAGACGGCCGGTGCCGTCACCATCAGCACGAGCAGGGCCAGCCAGGTCCAGAGCCACCATAGTCCGGTGAGGTTCCGCATCGCCCAGAGTGCGGCCGCGAGCAACGGGGCCGCGACGACGAGCGACAGCGCCCAGCGGCGCAGCAGGTCGGCCAGGAAGGTCGCGGGGCTCGTCCGGTTGAAGCCGAAGCGGCGCTCGATGACGAAGCGCCGGTAGAGTTCGGACGGAAGATCGAGCACGGTGCCCACCGCCGCCGCGGCGATCAGGAAGGCGACGCCGAAGCCGATCGAACCCGGTGGGAGAACCGCTGCGATCCCGCGGTCCAGCACCGCGATGCCGCCAAGGACCCAGGCCAGAGTCAGCACCGTCCCGGACAGGGCATCGATCCGCGACAGGCGCTCCCGCGCGACCGTATAGTCGGCTGCCCTGCGATGCTCCTCGAGAGAGACACTGGCGGCGAAGTCGCCCGGTACGACATCCCGGTGACGGAGTACGAAAGCTGTCTGCCGGATCGAGAGGACGAGGGACAGCACCGTCCAAGCGAGCGTGGCGGCGATAAAGGCGGTCAAGAGCAAGGATCTGTCTCCGATGGCTCTCCACAAATGAGCCTTCGGCACCGGATTGCCAAGCATGAGCCGTCAAAGCGATGCCATCTCGCCCGAAGCTGGTCTAAGCGTCGCCGGGGCCGCAGCGGGCCCGGGATCGAGATCGTCATGACGCCCTGGGAACTGCTCGACACAGCCACCATCCCCGGCGAGGGCGGCGAGATGCGGCTGATGCGCCGCGGGCACGAGTTCATCATCTGGCTCGGACCCATCGCGCTGATGGGAAGCCGCGCCGGCCAATCCGAGGAGGTGCTGGCTCGGCTCGGCTGCGCGGGCCTCGAAGCCGCCACCGGCCCGCGCGTGCTGATCGGCGGGCTCGGCATGGGCTTCACCTTGCGCGCCGCCCTGGCGCTGCTCGGCCCCCAGGCCGCCGTCACGGTCGCCGAACTCGTCCCGGCGGTCGTCGCCTGGGGGCGCGGGCCCCTGGCGGCGGTCCATGCGGGCAGCCTCGACGATCCGCGCGTCACCATCTTCGAGGGCGACGTGGGGCGCCTGATCGGCCAAGCGGCGGCCGGCGGAGCGGCCGGCCGCTACGACGCGATCCTGCTCGATGTCGACAACGGCCCGGACGGCCTCACGCGGCAGGGCAATGACGCCCTCTACGACAAGCGTGGGCTGCTGAGTGCCTGGAATGCGTTGCGACCGGGCGGCAAGCTGGCAGTGTGGTCCTCCGAACCCGACGCCCGCTTCACATCACGGCTGGAACGCACCGGCTTTGCCGTCGAGGTCGCGACACCGCGCGCCCATGGCAAGCGCGGCATCCGCCATGTGGTGTGGGTGGCGACGCGAAAGGCCTGACCCGTCAAAGCGCCTCGCCGCAGGCCCGAGCGGTGGCGGCCTCGTCGTGGCCGGCGTCCCGGAGCGAGGCCCAGACCGCGGCATCGAAACGCAAGCCGGTCACGCCATCGGCCTCCGACGAGGCCAGCCAAAGCAGCGGCGGCACGATGATGGCGGGGTCGAGCAGGTTGCGCTTCACCGCTTCGTCGAGACCTTCCGGGATCATCCCGGTCAGCGTGGCGCCGCCGGGCAGGAGCGCGTTCACCGTGACGCCGGTGGCGGCGAGATCCTGCGCCCAGATGACAGTCTCGGACTCCAGCGCTGCCTTGGACGGGCCGTAGGGTGAGAAGCCTGCCCGCCGCATGGTCGCCCGGTTCATCGAAATGTTGACGATCCGGCCCGCTCCCGCCCGGATCATTACGGGCGCGCAGGCGCGGGCCATGAGGAACGGCCCGTTGACGTTGGTGTCGATCACCATGCGCCAGACTTCCGGGTCGGTTTCCCAGAAGTGCGTCGGCTCGGTCAGGAAGGTCTCGCTTACGTAGCGCATCCCGCGGCCGGCATTGTTGACCAGGAGATCGAGCCGACCACCTTCCGCCAAGGCCAGATCCACAACCCGGGTGCAATCCTCGGGCTTCGTCACGTCGGCTTGGACAGCCACGATGCGACCGCTCTTCGCCTCGGCGACGGTCGACTGGACTTCCGCCTCGGCACGGGCCGCCGTGACGACCACGGTGGCGCCTTCCCGCGCAAGACCGAGCGCCATGGCCCGGCCAAGCCCGCGGCCCCCGCCCGTCACGATCGCAACGCGCCCGCGCAGGCGCCCCGAGCTTTCGTCGCCCGATCCCGCTGACGTCATTCCCTCATGCCTTTCGTGAACGCCCACCGTCGCTGATCAATGATCCAGTTTGACCGAATTGGCTCGCTCGAAAGTGCTTCAAAACGACGGGGCGCCTAAACGCCTCGTGGCGCTTCCTTCAGAAAACCGGCGCGAGTCCGGTCGCGCGCAGGCCATCGACGCTAAACCGGTCTGCGCTGGCGGCCATCCACCCGTCACTCTGTTATGATGCCTCGCCAAAATGACCCGAGCGGCCTCCGACACAGCCACACACGGGGCTTGGCCATCCACCGGATGGGTGGCGTCTCCGGAGAAATGCTCGCCTGCCATGGTGCCATCCTGAGTAGGTGGAGAATGATCATCGACGCGGAACCGACCCAAGCACAGCTCCATCGCCGCCCCGGTCGGCCCTCGCAGGGACGGACCGGAGAAGACTCGAGCAGCCGAGCGACCTGCCCTGGTCAGCCTCAAGGGGCTCGGCGGCATGCGGGACTTATCTCCCACCATGCCACCAGGCTATCCGCGACAGATCGAACCGACGCGCCTCAATAACGATGGAAGAACGAATGATGAGCGTGGCGCCGAGACACCACGTGCCCGAGCGCACACCCTGCCCCGGCTCCCGCCAAGCCATGATGGGCAAAATGACCCGCAATGCCGCCGACGATGGCCCCGGTCACGCATCCCGCTTGCGCCTGAGAAACCGACCCCATGAGGGCCAGCGTCGCTGCGATGACGGCGATCTTTTTCACAGTAGACTCCCCAATGTAAAGCTCGAGTGGAACTATAGAAATCCGTGTCGAGGGCAGCCGTTCACTGACGTCGCGAAGCGGCTGCATCTCGCGAGCGCACCTGCCTCTCGAGGCAGAGTGCACGAAGCGGAAATCGGCGGACCGGATCAGCAGTCGGTCTTGGTCTTCTTGACCGTATCGCCTGTCTCGCCATCGGTCTTGGTGACCTGCTTGGTGGTGCAACCGCCGTCACCGTCAACAATGATGCCGGGGGCGGGGGCCGGGGTCACCACGACTGTGGGATCCGTCGTCTTCACCGTCTTCGTCGTCGTCACTTCGTCGGCGAAGGCAGAGCCACCCAAGCACAGCAGGATAGAACCAGCGACCAGCGCGACAGGGTTGAACTTCATGGTCGTATCACTTTCTACTTGAGACATAACGTAACGATGCGAAGGTCTGACCCGTACTCAGCGCAGACCACCCGTATGCGAACCTTGTAATCGACTTCGGATCCGACCGGTTCCACACTGTCGATCCCCGTTCAGCGACAATCTCTGCGTTGTCAGGATCGCGTCAGATTGTGAAATTTTGTGTTGCCGAGAGATTTCGATCTACGCAAACTTGTGTGAAGAGGATGCAAGGTCTTTCAGGCGGCGCGTCGACGCTGTCCCACGACCGATTGCTCGCGGCCGTCCCGCATGAGCGCCAAGCCCCGCGGCGGCTCGAGCGAAGGACACCCGGCGGGACCAGCGCCTAGGCCGCCGGCGTCCGTCGGCGCGCGTCTGTGAAGCATTGTCGTAGCGGCGCCAGTTGAAGAGGATTCGTTCACAAGCGGGTCAGCCTTTCTAGGCCACTACGGCGGCGTCGAAGTACGGGGGGCGCGCGGTTGAGACTGCTGTTGGTCGAAGATCATCGCGCGATGCGCGAGATGGTATCCGAGCATCTCCGCAAGGGGGGATATGCGGTGGATGCCGTCGCGAAAGGGGGCGATGCCCTGGCTGCAGTCGCCGCCCATGGCTACGACGCCGTCATCCTCGATCTCGGCCTTCCGGATATGGACGGCATGGATGTGCTGCGATCCCTACGTGGCCGGCCCACTGAGGGGCTGCCCGCGCTGGTTCTGACGGCCCGGAACAAGCTGGAAGACCGGATCGATGGGCTGGACGCCGGTGCAGACGACTTCATGCAAAAGCCCTTCGAACTGTCCGAACTGGACGCGCGCCTGCGCGCTATACTTCGCCGGCCCGGCGTCCGGCGCTGAAGACAGCTGACATGCGGGAATCTGGCGTTCGATCCCGTGTCTCGCGACGCGGCGACCGACGGAAAGCCTTTCAGCCTGACGCGCCGCGAGGCTTCCGCCCTGGAAGAGCTTCTTCTCGCCGGCGGACGCATCGTGGTGCGGGACGTCTTGGGAGAACGTCTCTACGACAGCGCGGAAGAGATCACCCTGAACGCCATCGAGGCGACGATTTCGCGTCTGCGGCGCAAGCTGGCCTGCTCGGCGGCGTCCGCCCACATCGAGACGATTCGTGGTGTCGGGTATCGCCTCATCGACGGCGATCTGTCTTGATCCAGAGCCTTCGCCTCCGCTTGGTCGGCGCGACGCTTGCGACGGTGCTTCTGGCCTTGGGGCTCGCGGCCGTCGCCTCTCCGTTCGAGGCAGGCGAGACGGGGCTCCCCTTGCCCAGCTTCATGAGGGAGCCTTACCAGGACTTCCTGATGCTCGTCCCGCTTGGTCTCTTGGCCATCGTTCTCACCTGGTTCGTGTCGGGCTGGAGCTTGCGACCTGTGCGGCGTGCGTCTCGCTACGCGGCCGCCATGGGACCTGACAATCTCGACGCTCGCGTCGAGCTTCAAGGCCTGCCGACCGAGATCCGACCTTTGGTGGAGGCTTTCAACGGCACGCTCGATCGCCTGTCGGAAGCCTATCGATCGGAGCGACGCTTCATCGCCGATGCAGCCCATGAACTTCGGACTCCACTGACGGTCCTCAGTCTGCGGCTTCAAAGGGCAAGAGACGGGGCGGTCGATTGGGCGGGGATCGACGAGGACGTGGTCGGGCTCAGTCGTTTGACGACCCAGTTGCTCGATCTCGCCCGCAAGGATCATCTCACCCGTCTCGGCGACAGATCCGAACTGTCCCCTGTGGATCTGGCGAGAGTGACGCGCGAGGCCGCCGCCGCGGCGATTCCATTGGCGGAAAGCTCCGGGCGAACGGTCGTCGTCGACGCTCCCGAACGCCTCATCGTCTCCGGGCGGCCCGACGACCTTCGCGACCTCGTTCGCAACCTTCTCGACAACGCCCTCCTGCATGGCCGCGGCATCGTATCGCTCCGCTGCGAAGAAGAGCCGGGAGGTGCCGGCAAGATCGCAACCGTGTCGGTGGAGGACGAGGGCGCCGGCGTGCCTTTGGGGTTCGAGGCGACCGTATTCGATCGATTCCGCAAGCTGGACCCGGTCAGCACCGGTCACGGGTTGGGGCTCGCCATCGTCCGGGAGACGGTGCGCGGCCTCGGTGGCCAAGTCGAGATCAGGCCAGGACCCGGATGCCGGGTGCGTGTCGAACTGCCGGTCTACGACGCCTCCGCGCCGGCCGCCGTTCGGCCCTGCTCGGGTACGGCCTCGCGACCGTGACATGCAGTAACGATCCCGTCAGGCTGTCGTCAGCACCGATCCTTAAGCAGGATGTGTCTGGGACGGGCAGAGTTGAACTCTGCTTCGGAATACGACGGGCGATGCGCGACCGACGGCGGCCAGGAGGGTGCGGCTTGTCCAAGCCGAGGCGCGCGAGGGGAATGCCGTGAACGCACTCGACACCACCGAGGACGGAACAGTTGCTCGGACGGTGAGCGCCCTTTTCTTGCCGCCGGCTGGTTGAGCCATGTGGGATCTGCGTCATGCCGAACTCGCCACCATCGCGGTGTGCGCTACGCTTGTCGCGTGGGCGTTGCTGAGCGGGACGCGTCAGGGCCTCCGCGAGCGCGCTCTGGCCTGGAGACGAGACTGCCGCCTCTCGGAGAGAGACTTCCCTGGCGCGTTTCGGCTCGGTGTGACGCTGACAGCAGGACTTGCGTCCGGCTTCATCACGACCGCGGGCGCGGCGCTGTTCGACATGTTTCTCTCCTGACCTGGACAACATAGTGCCTTGAATGCACTCGACCTCGATATCGCCCGAAGCCTCTCCGACCGTCGCGGCCCCGAGGCCGAGACAGGTCCAGGCCGTCCTGTCACGAGCATCGGCATGGCAGATGCGCCGACGGCCGAGGCGGCAGCACGCCTCATCGCCGGGGCTTTGCCGGATCTGATCGACAAGGCCGAACGGGCCGGGCTTGATGGAATCGCCATAGGCCTGCGCTTCACGTTCGACGAGACACTGCGCGCCATCGCCGAAATCAACCTTCGGCGCGGACGTGTGCGTGCGACCGCCCATTGGCTGGCGCAACACCAAGACTATTTTCTCTAATCAGGCCGACAAGAGCGGAACTCGAGAAGTCCTCACCAGTTACGTTCGCGACCAAGCACAGAGACGCTTGTAGACATTATGTGGATCTCCGCTTCCTATGGCCTCCTTTCAGCGATTTTCGACTGTTAAAATTGTTTCGATCCTGTCGTGTGCCGCGACGATATTGATGACGTCGGCGCCATCAGCCTCGGCCGAGGAGGGCGTCCCGGGCTTCCTGTCGGCGATCTTCGGCGGCGGGGCCGAAACCGCCTCGGCACCGCCACAGACGTCCGCCGTCGGCGGTGCAACTCCGGACGTCTCGCGCGCCCCCCGTGTCAGGCATTCTGTGCACTCCGCCCCGCCATCTGTCCGTCCCCGATCGCTCGTGGTCCGTCTCCATACGGCTCCCAGGCTCATCGTCGCGCAGTCACCGACCAAGCCGGACCGCGTTTCCATTCTCGAGGATCGCACCTTGAGGTCCGGCGACATGGTGATGACCAATGAGGGCCTCCGCGTCTTCGAAGGAGCGACCTCGGCGGTCCATCGCCGCGCCGACTTCGTCTCTCTGTCCACCGCCCATACCGTCGACGCCACGACGATCAAGCAGGTCTCGGCGCTCGACCGTCTCCCCCGGATCTAGAGCGATCAGGCTGCGCCGGAGCGGAGGGCTGCAGCGGCGCAGACATGAACAGACGTCGATTCACCACGACGGATGCACGTCCTTGCGCCACGCGGTCGAAATCACCCAGGGTCGAGACCTCGCCCCTCAAGCGTCGAGGCGACGCCGGATGACCATGCCTGCGCGACATCTCCCTTCAGAGTTCCGGCCTTGGCCTGTGGTCGAGGTGGGCGGACTTGCCGTGACGGCATCGACACTCGCCGATGCGACGCATGACATAATCGAGTATTGCAAAG
>JAYVMK010000338.1:0-7621 GCA_043758995.1 Lichenibacterium sp.
GGGCCCGGATGTCCATCCCGCCCCACTCGCGACCTTCGAAGGCGGCCCGCGCGCTCTTCATTGCGCGATCCACGTCGGCCGGCCCACTGTTCGGAATCCGAGCGATGACGATGCCGGTCGCGGGATTGCGGACGTCGATCATCTCGCCCGTGCCAGCCTCGACCTCGATGCCGTCCACGAAATTCCCGTGCTCCTCGACCCGTCCGGGTGCCTTGTCGAACGCGTTCATGGTGTCCTCCCTGGTCTTGGTCTTCTGGTCTCGAATCGGCCGCCCAGTGCCTCGGTGCCTGAACCGTCAGTTCACGACGGCGGCGCGCGACAGCGCCGCCAGGATCCGTTTTTCCGCCTTGGCGATATGCTCCCGCACCAGGCGGGCGGCCGTGCGGCCGTCTCGCGCCTGAACGGCATCGATGATGACCACATGCTCGGCGACGAGCTGAGCCGGGTCTCGGCCGCGGATGCCGGTGAGGCTCGCGCGGGTCAGCCGGTCCGACTGCTCGATGAGTTCACGCGCGGCGCGGGCCATCCGGCGATTCCCACTCGCGGCGGCGAGCGCCGCGTGGAAGTCCCGATTGTAGGCGATGAAGGCGTCGTGCTCGCTGTCGTCGATGACGGTGCGGAAGGCGTCGAGTTCATCGAGCGCTCCGGCGCCGCCGCTTTCGCAGGCCTCTATCGCACAGGCCGGCTCAAGAGCCTGCCGGAAGCGAAGGAGGTCCCGAGCATCCGAGACCGAGACCGCATTGACCCTGTAGCCCTGCCGCGGCAGCACGGTGACGAGCCTCTCCTGTTCCAGGCGCAACAAAGCCTCTCGCACGGGCTGGCGGCTGACCTCGAACCGTGCCGCGAGCTCGGCCTCCCGCATGTCCTCGCCCGGTGCCAGACGACAGAGCAGGATTTCAGACCGGATAGCGGCATAGACGTTGTCGCGGAGAGAGGCCGGCCTGTCTTTCATGACAATCATAGTAGCCAGTCGTGAAATATCACGTCAAGCCAAATTCGGCTGTTTCACCTCTTCATCTTCGGCCCTATCGTCGTATAAACGAGCGATGATGGATGATCAGGGAAGCACAATGAACGAGGGTTTCGTCAGGGGAACGGTTGCGGTGTCGGTCGCCGGCGCAGGGCCGCCGCTCTGGCTGTTCCATTCGCTCCTCGCGGATCGGGACAGTTTCGCTGCCGTTCGCGGCCCGCTGGCGGACCGGTTCACCGTCCACATGCCCGAACTGCCCGGCTTCGGCGCATCCACTGCCGTCCAGGGCGGGCTCGCCGCTGTCGCGGACCGGATGGCCGTGGCGGTGCGGGATCGGGGCGGCGAAGCCCCCCTGGTGCTCGGGAACGGTTATGGCGGGTTCGTGGCCCTCCAGATGGCGATCCGGCATCCCGGCTTGGTGCGTGGCCTCGTGCTGGCCGACTGCGGCGCCTGCTTCTCCGAACCCGGGCGCCAAGCCTTTCGGGCGATGGCGGCCGGGGTCGCGGCGGGCGGAGCGGCGAAGATCGCCGATGTCGCCATGCGCCGGCTTTTCGCACCCGATTTTCAGGAAACCCATCCGCAACTGATGGCGGAGCGGCGCGCTGCCTTTCTCCGCACCGATCCAGCCGTGCTGATGGCGGCTTGCAACGCATTAGCGGAGCTCGACCTCCGGGCGGAGGTCGGCAAGGTCGAGGTTCCCGCGCTCGTTCTGGTCGGAGAGCAGGATGAGGCGACGCCGCCGGCCATGTCCCGGGAGCTCGCCTCGCTCCTGCCTGATGCTCGTCTCGTGGTTCTCCAGGGCTGCGCCCACGTCCCTCAGCTTCAGGACCCGGAGCGCTTCCTCGCCGCCTTCGAGACCTTCGCGACAGAGACCTTGTCGACGGTCAGCGGTATTCGTCCGCGGCCATGAGGGAGTTGCGGACGTAGTCGGCAACCGAGTCTTCGAGCGGCGCGAAAGGCCGCGCGAAACCCGTATTGCGCAGCTTCTCCATCCTGGCTTCGGTGAAATACTGGTATTGGCCGCGGATCGCCTCCGGCATATCGGCAAAGGCGATATCGACCTCGACCCCGAGCGCCGATCCGATCGCCAGGATCAGCTCACGAAACGATCGCGCCCGGCCGGTCCCGAGGTTGTAGAGGCCGCAGACGCCCGGGTTGTCCAAGAGCCAGGTCACGGCAGCGCTGCAATCCTTCACCGAGACGAAGTCGCGTCGCTGTTCGCCATCGGCGATGCCGTCGCGATGCGAGCGGAAGAGCGTGATCGTCTCGCCGGCCGCGATGCGCCGGGTCGTCTTGGCGACGAGCGAGCGCATGTCGACCTTATGCGCCTCGTTGGGACCGAAGACGTTGAAAAACTTCAACCCCACCCATTGCGGCGGAGCATGACCGTCGGCGGCGCGCTCGACCGCCCAGCGGTCGAAAAGATGCTTCGACCAGCCATAAAGGTTCAGCGGCCGGAGCCGCGCCAGCGCCCCCGGCGACGCATCGTCATCGAATCCCAGCGCGCCGTCGCCGTAGGTCGCCGCCGAGGAGGCGTAGACCAGGGGCGTGCCGGTCTCGGTGCACCAATCCCACAGGCGGGTCGAGAGACGAAAGTTGTTGCGGACGATGTGGTCGCCGTCCGTCACCGTGGTGGAACTGTCGGCTCCCATATGGATCACGGCGTCGAGCTTCGCTCGGCCTGTCAGCCAGGTCTCGATCTCGGCGGGGAAGATGATGTCGCGCAGGTTGCGTTTGGCGATGTTGCGCCATTTGCCCTCGCGGCCCAGCGAATCCGCCACCACGATATCGCGTCGTCCCGCGGCTTCGAGGTCGGCGCAGATGTTGGAGCCGATGAAGCCTGCGCCTCCGGTGACGAGGATCATGCCGCAGCCCCGGCCGGGCCGCGCGCCACGAGGCGTGAGGTGGACTGATCGGGAACGAGCCGCGCCAGCATCACGCGGCCGCCTCCCGCCTTGACGACATCGGCGCCCACGACGGTCGCCTCGGTATAGTCGGCGCCCTTGACCAGAAGGTCGGGCTGGAGCGCCGTGATCAATTCGAGCGGCGTATCCTCGTCGAACAGCACCACGCAGGCGACGCCCTTCATGGCGCCCACGACCTCGGCCCGTGCCGTCTCGGATTGCAGCGGCCGGGTCGGGCCCTTGAGGCGCCGCACGGAAACGTCGGTGTTGAGCGCCATGACGAGCCGGTCGCAAGCGGCGGAAGCTTGGCGGATCAGTGCGGCATGGCCGGGGTGGACGAGGTCGAAGCACCCGTTGGTGAAGCCGACCGACAGGCCCTTGCGGCGCCACCAGGCCCGCAACGCGACGAGGCCCTCCCGATCAAGCAGGCGACCGTCTTCGATATCGGCACCCGTGTCGGCGGCGAGGTCGGCCATGAGTTCCTCGCGCGACACCAGGGCGGTCCCGATCTTGCCCACCACGATGCCGCCCGCGTGGTTGGCGGCCCGCATGGCCTCGGCGATCGGCATTCCGGCGGCAAGGCACAGGCCCAGCACGCCCACCACCGTATCGCCGGCGCCCGAGACGTCGAAGACCTCGCGGGCCACGGTCGGCAGGTGAATGGGCTCGCCCGTCACGGGGAAATACGACATGCCCTTCTCGGAGCGCGTCAGCAGGATGTCGGCGCCACATAGGCCGATCGCGATGGCGGCCGCCGCGCGTGCATCCTCGTCGGTCTCGCAAGGGTGGCCCGTGGCAAGGGCCAGTTCGGCGCGGTTCGGCGTGATGATGCTGGCGCCGCGATAGGCCGAGAGATCCCGGCGCTTCGGGTCGACGATGAGCCGCTTGCCGGACGCTGCGGCCTGCCGGGTCACCGCCTGCAGCAGTAGGTCGGACACGACGCCTTTGCCGTAGTCGGACAGGATGGCGATGTCGGCCGCCGCCACTGCCGCAGCGGCGCGGTCGGCGACGGTAGCCTCGACCTCGAGGGGCAGGGGGCCGCGATCTTCGTGGTCGATGCGGGCGATCTGTTGGTTGTGGCCGAGAAGGCGCGTCTTGCGGGTCGTGCGGCAGCGCGCGTCGACGACGACACGATCGCGCGCGATGCCGCCGTGTCGGTCGAGCAACCGGCTCAGCGTGGAAAAGCCATCGTCGGGTCCTGCGGCTCCCACGAGGTCGACGCGCCCGCCGAGATGGGCGATGTTGGCGGCCACGTTGGCGGCGCCGCCGGCCACGGAGCGCTCCGACGCGAGCCTGACGACGGGGACCGGCGCTTCGGGCGAGATTCGTTCCACGTCGCCCTGCAGGTAGACGTCGAGCATCAGGTCGCCGATGACCGCGACGCGGATCTGCGCCAGGTTCTGCACCAGATCCTCGAACATATGCCGCATCCCGTTCGCCCGCAGGCTGGCCCGGCGAACTCACCGCCGTCGCGGCGCCGGTATGGCGCGGCCCGGCCGATTTGCCAAATCAGGCGGGCTCGTCGCTCTGACGGTCGATGTGGCCGAGGTCACGGCCGGGATCGAGCCTGTCGCGCACGCGCCCCTTCAGCGCCTTGACGTCCGGAAAGCCTCCGTCGCGTTTGCGTTCCCAGATCTCGACGCCGTCGACCGTGATGGCAAAGGCGCCTCCGGTCGCCGGAATCAGCGCGATCTCGCCGATGTCGGTACCGAAGGTCGACAGCAACTCCTGAGCCATCCAGGCCGCGCGCAGCAACCACTTGCATTGGGTGCAGTAGGCGATGGTGATCCGGGGTCTTGCCGAAGGTGTCGCGTCGTCCGTCATAGCGCCGGGCCTCTTTCTCGGCTTGCCTTCACCGCGCGACGCTCGACGTCAGGTCATCATCCTGCGGTGACCCCTCCTGACGGGGGGCCGTAGGTCGCGCGCGTTCGCCGCCTTCGTCGTGCAGAAGCGGCTGGTCCGGGTTGAGGTTCCGCGGGATCCGGCTCTCCGGTGCCGAACCATAGGCCAAGGAACGACGCGGCCGCGGAGCGGGCTCGGCAGCCTCGGGCGCGCCTCCGAAACTGATGAGCGGCGGTTCCGCCGGCTCCGCCCGGGGCGTCGGGCGAGGTGCAGCACGCGCGGCCATGATCGGCGGCGCCTCCGCAGGCTCGATTCGAGGCGACGAGGCGGCCGGCATGCGAGGGGATAGGGCAGGCGACGAGGGAGTCAGGCTCGCCAGGAGCCTCGGCCGGCCGGCGCTGTAGGAGGGCTCGGGCTGGGGCGCTCGCGCGATGTCCATCTCCTCTTCGATCGCCGGCGGATCCGGCATCCGGTCCTTCACCGGGGGGTCGGGCAGGTTCGTCTGCGGCACTGGCTTGCAGTAACGCCGCGGACCCCGCGACGTCGATCCATGCAGCGCCAGATCGAGATGAAAGTGATTGTAGTGGAAGACGTTGTAGCCGGGGCCGAGCACGGTGGTGAAGAAGCTGCAGGCGCCTGCATGGACTTCATGCAGGAAGGCGCGTTCCTGCTCGTCCTCGCCGTTGAAGCCGTGCTGGATATTCAGGCTGCGGCCACTCGCCAGCGTGAAGCCGCCGATGTCGATGGCGTTGGCGAAGGAATGTTCGCTAAGGCCAGCACCGCTCTTGTTGTTGATGCCGCGGCAATTGTAGCTGCCCATTGAATCGACCTTGACCACGCGCTCGCCGAACCGCGCCTCGGCCGCCGGTTGAACGACCTCGTGCATCCAGGTGTCGAGCGCCGCGATCATGGGACAGTCGAGCGTCTGGGTGGAATTCAGAGCCACGCTGCCACCGTCGAGCGCCGTCACCTTGAAGGGGTGGGTTGCACCGCAGATGCCCGGCCCGTCCATCGGCGGCGCGGCGCGGAGAGAAGCCGATTCCTGCACCAACCCTTTGGCTAGGCAGACCTCCTCGGCCTGTGCGCGCCAGGGCGGCCGTTCGGCCCGACGGTAATCCGAACAGCCCGTCAGCGCGCCGACGATGGCGATCGCGATCAGGAGCTGTGGAAGCGGATACCTCATTCCTTCAAATTGAAGGAGAGGGCTTAAGCGCCGCTCAACGCTTCATATCGGCAGCGCTCCGACAAGGCGGAACCGCTGCCCATGGTTAAACCGTCGTTGCTGCCCGATGCGCCTCGGGCGCTCGACGCAAGGCGGCGGACGCCGTCAGATCGACGGATCGACACCGGTGGGCATGCCGGCAATCGAACCGACGTAGGAGCGCACGCGCGTGCGGCCATGCTCGGTGTCCCGGCGTGCCGTGACGGATTGCGCCTCCTCGCCCGGGATCGGCGTACGTTCCCCGCCCGGAGCGACGGCCGACTCGGGAGCGAGATCCATGCCCGCCCCGAAATCGGATGTTCCGACCCCGATCCTCTCGCGCACGTCCTGATTGGCGTCTGCGCCGATCAAGGGATCATGTCGCTGCTGACGTTCGAACGCCTGCGTGTCGGACGAGGCCGGTCGGGCTGCCGACGAGGGAGCCCAGCCCTCCGCCTTCCATGCCGACTCGCGCTCGTCGAGGTCGACGGCCCCGTCACGGTCGAGGATGTCGATGGCGCGCTCGTAGCCGTCCGGTCCGGTGTGGACCGCAAGCGCGATACCGCCACGCTTCAACCCCTCGGCATATGTGGCGCGGTCGTCAGTGGGCATGAAGACGAAGATGTCGAGCAGGGCCTTGACGAAGCCGACGTCCTTGTGGGGCGGCGCCTTGTCCTGGGCGGCCTCGCCCTCGACCACATGGATATCGGAGCCGGCGAAGCCTGCGGCCAGGAGATCCGCCCTGGCATGGTCGGCGGCCGCGCGGGTCTCGAAGAAGGCCGTCACGGTCTGACGGTTCGGAACGGCTCCGCTGTCATTGTCCATCGTTTCTCTCCCTCGTGCGGACCGGCTCGACCGACACTTGTGGCGTCGCCGCCGTCGTCGAGAAACACGGCGAAGCCCTCTGGCGTTCCACCGGAGGTGGATGGAAGCCTTGCCCGTTCAGGCCAAGGGCGGTCGCGCTCCGAAAATGGCGGTGCCGACCCGGACGTGAGTGGCGCCGAGCTGAATACCGAGTTCGAAATCGGAGCTCATTCCCATCGACAGGCTCGGGACCCCGTTGCGGGCCGCGATCTGGTTCAGCAGCGCGAAATGCGGCGAGGCCTGCTCGTCGGCGGGCGGGATGCACATCAGCCCGGCGACCTCGAGCCCGAGCGCCCCGCGACAATGGGTGAGAAAGGCGTCGGCGTCGCCGGGCAGGATGCCGGCTTTCTGCGGCTCGGACCCGGTATTGATTTCGACGAAGAGCTTCAACGCCTTGCCGGCCCGCGCCATCTCGGACGCCAGCGCCTCGGCGATCTTCGGGCGGTCGACGGTCTCGATCACGTCGAAGAGTTCGACGGCCTCGCGCGCCTTGTTGGATTGCAGCGGGCCGATGAGATGAAGTTCGACGCCGGGATAGTCGGCCCGCAGACCCGGCCACTTGCCCTTGCTCTCCTGCACGCGATTCTCGCCGAACACCCGGTGGCCGGCGGCGAGGGCCGGGGCGATCACCTCGGCGCCATGCGTTTTCGACACGGCGACCAGCGACACGCTGTCGGGCGCGCGACCGACATCGCGCGCCGCCTGGGCCACACGGGCCCTGATGGCGAGCAGACGGGCCGCAATATCGTCGGGGGAAGTCTCGAGGTCGGTCAAGGAGCGTCCTGTTGCGCAGCGATAGACTGGGTGCAAACTAGGCCTTCTCGCGGCCCCTGTCGCACG
>JAYVMK010000339.1:0-10267 GCA_043758995.1 Lichenibacterium sp.
GGGATCTCGACGCCGAATTCTTCCTCGAAGGCCATCACGAGTTCCACCGTGTCGAGCGAGTCGGCACCGAGGTCATCGATGAAGTTTGCGTTGTCGACGACCTTGTCGGGCTCCACACCGAGGTGCTCGACCACGATCTTCTTCACGCGCTCTTCGACGTCGCTCATCTTCTGTCTTCCTTGCCTTGTGATCGGATCAAAAACGGGAGTTCGTGTTCCGCAACGAATGGAGGGTGTCGACCGCAACAGTCGAAACCCCGGTCGCCGGGTCTTTGCCGCCGCCTCTGGACCTTGAAGGATCCGCGCGGCTCGGTCACGTTGCCGCCGGGCGGGTCCGGCAAGGACCTGGACTCGGCGATCGTGACCAACACGACAAGTCGGCTGTTAACATGTTTCCCGCGGGATGGCGAGAGCGCTCGGCACTCCGATCCGGCGCCGAAGCGTCAATCTAAGTCCTTCAGATCATTGCCATTCCGCCGTTGACGTGCAGCGTCTGTCCAGTCACGTAGGCAGCCTCGCGGCTGGCCAGGTAGACGGCGGCGGCGGCGATCTCGGGACCGAGCCCGAGGCGGCCGGCCGGCACAGAGCCCAGGATGGCGGTGCGCTGCTTCTCGTTGAGGGCGTCGGTCATCGGACTCTCGATGAAGCCGGGCGCGATGCAGTTCACCGTGATGCCACGGCTCGCGACTTCAGCCGCCAGCGACTTCGACATGCCGATCATGCCCGCCTTGGCGGCAGCATAATTGGCTTGGCCCGCATTGCCGGTGACACCCACCACGGAGGTGATGCCGATGATGCGGCCATGGCGGCGCTTCATCATCCCCTTCAAGGCGGCGCGTGCAAGGGCAAAACCCGAAGTGAGGTTCACCATCAGGACCTTGTCCCAGTCCTCGTCCTTCATGCGCACCGCGAGCCCGTCGCGGGTTATACCGGCGTTGTTGACGAGAATGTCGAGGGATCCCAGCGCGGCTTCGGCCTGGCCGACGAGCGCTTCAACTTGGGCACGGTCACCGAGGTCGCACGGCAGGACCGGGCAGTCGCCGAGGTCGGCCGCGAGAGCGTCCAGCGCCTCGCGGCGCGTGCCCGACACGGCCACCCGGGCGCCCTGCGCGTGAAGCGACCGGGCGATCGCGCCTCCGAGGCCGCCCGTGGCACCGGTGACGAGGGCGGTGGTTCCCGACAGATCGAACATATCCATAGTCCTCAGACGCCGGCGGCAGCGATGAATTGCGCGACATCGGCCGGCGTGCCGATCGTGGCCGTCGTGGCCGCGGGCGCGATGCGCTTGACGAGTCCCGACAGCACCTTGCCGGACCCGATCTCGACGAAGCGATCGACACCCGCATCCGCCATCCAGGCGATCGACTCCCGCCACCGAACGGTGCCGCAGACCTGTCCGATGAGGCAGCCGACGATCTCGGCCGCCGTATCGACGGGGCGCGCCAGGACGTTGGCGACGACCGGACGTTTCGGGTCGGCGATCTCGGCTTTGTCCAGCGCTTCGGCCATGGCGTCGGCGGCAGGGCGCATCAGAGCACTGTGAAAGGGAGCCGAGACCGCGAGAAGGACGGCGCGTTTGACGCCGCGTCCCTTGGCGATCGCCATGGCCCGATCGATCGCCGCGGCCGTACCCGACAAGACCACTTGGCCGCCGCCATTGTCATTGGCGACGTCACAGGTATCGCCAGCGGCGGCTTCGGCCGCGATCGCCGCGGCGACGTCGGGCTCGACCCCGATGAGGGCCGTCATGGCCCCCTGCCCCACCGGGACCGCCGCCTGCATGGCGTCGCCGCGGATGCGAAGCAGTCGCGCCGCCTCGGCGGTGGAGAAGGTCCCGGCAGCGGCCAATGCGGAATATTCGCCCAACGAGTGACCGGCGAGATAGGAGACCGAGGCACTCAGATCGAGACCGGCCTCGGCTTCGAGCACACGCAACGCCGCGAGGCTGACGGCCATCAGCGCCGGCTGCGCGTTGGCGGTCAGCGTGAGATCGGCTTCAGGGCCATCGAACATCAGGCGCGACAGCGGCTGGTTCAACGCGTCGTCCACCTCGGCGAAGACGCGGGCCGCCGCCGGATAGGCATCCGCCAGGGCCTTGCCCATGCCGACCGCCTGAGAGCCCTGCCCGGGAAAGATGAAGGCCGTCGTCATGGGATGGAGGAACTGCCACTTGAGGATGCGCGCCGATCGGCACGGTGCAGCGGGCCCGAGAGCATAGTGATCATGAGCCTGTCAAGCCGCCGGACCCATCCGAAGGTTCGCAGGCGAAGGGCTACCATTGCCTCGCGCGAGGGGTGCGCAAGCGCTATTTGCTTGCATTCGAGCGCAACTGCCTCTATCGAGCGCCCTTCGACAGCAACCCGGCCGGGAGCTGAACGGACATCCGCATGCTTGGCGTCTCGACGCCGTCTGTCCTGCGGACAGGGGTCTCGACCCCGCGTCCCGTGTTCCCGCCTTCGGTTCCACTCGAGCCTTCCCGAGGCTCGAAGGGCTTCGCGCCGGGTTCCGTCGATCGCAACAGGAAAGGCAAAGCTTCATGGCTCTTTACGAGCACGTGTTCCTTGCTCGCCAGGACGTGACGGCCCAGCAGGTCGAAACGCTCACCGAGCAACTCAAGTCCATCATCACGTCCAATGGCGGCTCGATCGCCAAGGCCGAATATTGGGGCATCAAGTCCCTCGCCTATCGCGTCAAGAAGAACCGCCGCGCTCACTTCACGCTGCTGAACATCGACGCGCCGGCCGCCGCCATCACCGAGATGGAGCGCCAGATGCGGATCAACGAAGACGTGATCCGCCTTCTGACGGTTCGGGTCGACGCTCACGAGGAAGGCCCCTCCGCCATGCTGCGGAAGCGGGAAGACAGCGACCGTGACGATCGCGGCGAGCGCGGTGAGCGTCGTGGCGGTGGCGGCGGACGTTTCGACCGTGAGCGCAGCGGTGGTGGTGGTGGTGATCGTGGCGGTGACCGTGGAGGTCGCTTCCCGAGCCGTCCGCCCGCCGCTGCTGGCCAGCCCGCTGGAGAAGCCTGATGTCCACTGTTCCGCGTCGCCCCTTCTTCCGTCGTCGTAAGACCTGCCCGTTCTCCGGCCCCAACGCGCCGAAGATCGACCACAAGGACACGCGACTCCTGTCACGTTACATTTCCGAGCGCGGCAAGATCGTCCCGTCCCGCATCACGGCCGTGTCGGCCAAGAAGCAGCGCGAGCTCGCCACGGCGATCAAGCGCGCCCGCTTCCTGGGCCTGCTGCCCTACGTGATCCGCTAAACTCTCGACGAGGACCGGGCTTCGGCCCGGTCTTTTTATGCTCTTGCCTTTGTCCCAAGCGGGACTTCGGCGTCGGCCGGCATCTTCGACAGACGCCGGATCGGTTGGGTCGCACTATCCGCGCCCCTAACCCTCGTAGTTCTACGGCGGGACAGCTCGACGATGATGAAACTATTCGGCATCGCGCTCGGCGCGGGTGTCACGTCGGCCGTCCTCTTCGCCGTCGTCACGACGGCATCGCCGGCCGCGATTGTACTGACCTACCTTTCGCCGCTCCCGATCATGATCGCCGCCTTGGGCTTCACCCATCCGGCCGGCGCCGCTGCGGCTCTGATCGCCAGTGGGATCGTCTCCGCGATCATGGGATGGCCTGCCGGCGTGGGCTTTCTCGTCATGTTCGGGATGCCGGCATGGTACCTCGCCCGGCTCGCTCAGTTGGGGCGCCCTGGAACCTCCGGCTCCGCTCTCGCCGGCGTCCCTGCCCCGGTCGAATGGTTTCCGATCCCGCCGCTGATGCTACGCCTCGTCGCGCTGGCGAGCCTGCCCATCCTTCTGCTGGGCGTGATGCTCATCTGGCGCTTCGGCGACTTCGATCGCGCGATCGACACGATGGCGGCGCGCCTGTCGACGCTTCTCGCGCGCGACACTCTCCCCGGCGACATCAAATTCAGCGACGTCGTCAAGTTGGCTCCCGTCATCTTGGCCGCCTGGGGTGCGTCGATGCTCTCGGTGAATCTCTGGCTCGCCGGTCGCACCGTGAAGATTTCGGATCGACTGCTACGCCCCTGGCCGAACTTGCCCGACGCTCTACGGATGCCGCGGTCTTCCGCCGCGGCCTTCGTGGTACTCGCGGCGGCCGGTTTTCTGCCCGACCCCTTCGGGCTCGCCGCAACTGTCACGGCGGCGGCGCTCGGCATGCTTTTCGTCTTCGAAGGGCTGGCCACGGCTCATGTGCTGACGCGAGGCCTGTCGGCTCGTTACGCGACGCTGGCTGCGATCTATCTCGCGAGCATGTTCCTCATGCCGTTGCCTCTCTTCGCTCTGGCCCTCCTGGGCCTCATCGATTGCCTCGTCTCCCAGATGCGTCAGGGATCGGGGATCAAGATTAACACACTGCCAAAAAGGAAACTGTGACATGGACGTTATTCTTCTGGAGCGCGTCGCCAAGCTCGGCCAGATGGGCGAGCGCGTGCGGGTCAAGGACGGCTTCGCCCGCAACTTCCTCCTGCCGCGCGGCAAGGCGCTCCGCGCCACGGAAGCCAATGCCAAGAAGTTCGAGAACCAGCGCGTGCAGCTCGAGGCCCGCAATCTCGAACTGAAGAGCGAGGCCGAGTCGGTGGCCGAGGGCCTCGACGGCCAGAGCTTCACGATGATCCGTCAGGCGGGCGAGAGCGGCCAGCTCTACGGGTCGGTATCGACCCGTGACATCGCCGAGGCGATCACGACGGGTGGCTTCTCGGTCACCCGCAACCAGGTCGTGCTGCGCACGCCCATCAAGGGGATTGGCCTTCACGAGGTGCCTGTGGAGCTCCATCCGGAGGTTCACGCCAAGGTGACGATCAACGTCGCGCGTTCGCCGGAGGAAGCCGAGCGTCAGGCCAAGGGCGAAGAGGTCCTGGCCCGCGAGGAGACCTCGATGGACGAACTCGGCCTCGAGGTCGGCGCTGCCCTGGCAGGGTTCGAAGGCGACATCAGCCGCTAACATCTTTGGCCGGCGCTCGCCCTCTCGAGCGCCGGCCTTTTTCGGTAGCCGAACTGTGCATTCAGGCGAAGCGATATTCGGAACGCTGCCGATAGGTCTCGCCGGGCCGGATCACCGCCGACGGAAAGTGCCGACGATGCGGCGCGTCCGGATAAAGCTGGCACTCTAGGGCGAAGCCACCGTGCGGCGCGTAGTGAGCGCCGCCCAGCCCTGGCACGGGGCAGTTCAGCTTGGCCGCGTCGTAGAACTGCAGCGCCGGTTGGTCGGTATAGACCTCCAGCGTCAGCCCATTCTTGTGCGAGCGCACAGTCGCGGCATGGGCCAAGCCCGTCCGTGGGTCCGGCATAGGGCCGACCACGAAATTGTGGTCGTAATTCACGCCCTCGGCATTGCGGATCGGACGCAGGACCGAGAAGTCATACGGCGTGCCTGTGACGGACCGGATCTCGCCCGTGGGAATGAGGTCCTCATCCACCGGCGTATAGAACGGGCAGTTCAACAGAACCTCGTGGTCGCGGATGTCCTCGTTGCCGTCGAGATTGAAATAGGAGTGGTGCGCGAGGTTGAGCAGCGTCGGTGCATCCGTGGTCGCCGTCAGCTCGACCGCCAGCGTGCCGGGTTCGAGAAGCGTATAGACGCAGGTCGCTCTCACGGATCCGGGGAAGCCGGAGTCCCCGTCGGGCGAGTCGAGCACCAGGGTCACGGAGCTGTCCTCGGCGTGGTCGAGACGCCACGGCAAGGTGCCGAAGCCCTTGGGGCCCCCGTGCAGCGTCGTCCTGCCCTTTTCGTTGGTGGGCAGCGTGTAGTCCTGTCCGTCGATTTGGAAGCGGCCGCCTGCGATACGGTTGGCGAAACGGCCCGGTGTCGCGCCGAAATACGGCGAGTAGGTCCGATAGTCGTCGATCGAATTCAGCCCCAGTACGACCCGCTGCAGCCCCCCCGAAGACGGCACAACGAGGTCGCGCAACACAGCGCCCCAGGTGATGACCGACGCCGTGGCACCTGCCGCGTTGCGAAGCGTGATCTCCTTGATCTCAACGCCATCGGCGACGCCGAACGATCGAACCTGCATGATAGTCTCCGTTGCGGATACGCCACCGAACGCCGGGTGACTGGCGCGGTGCAAAACCTCGGCATGACGGAGCGTTGCCGCCGCAAGGACCTTCCCGTCAAGGGGTCGGCGCGGCGTCGGGAACCTGTCTAGCGGGCCGTGCCCATGAGTTCGACCGACCGCAGCCGGCGCGCCAGGCTGTCGAGGACGCCATTGACCATGCCGACTTCGTCACCTTCGAAGAAGGCTCCGGCGATGTCGGTATATTCCACGATGACGACCCGAGCCGGTACGTCCTTGCGGCCCAGGAGCTCGAAGGCTCCGGCACGAAGAATGGCGCGCAGCACGGCCTCGACCCGCCGCAGCGGCCAACCCTGCTGGAGCGCACCATCGACGAGACGGTCGACCTCGCCCTGGTCGGCCAAGACGCCTTCCAGGATACTGCGGAAGAAGGCCACTTCGGCGGGATTGTACTGGTCGCCCTCGACCTCCTGGCCGATCCAGTGCGACTCGAACTCGGCCAGGATCTCGTTGATGCCCGTCTTGGCGACATCCATCTGATAAAGCGCCTGCACGGCGGCAAGCCGGGCGGCGGCGCGACGCTCCTGACGGCTCATCGCGCGGCTCCGGTGTCACGCTTCAGCCGCCACAGCGCCAGCATGGCACGTGCCGCTTCGCCGCCCTTGTCGCCGCGGGAGACCTCGGCCCGAGCCAGCGCCTGGTCCTCGTCCTCGACCGTGAGAATTCCGTTCCCCACGGGGAAGCGACGATCCAGGCCCAACATCGTCAGGCCGCGGGCGCTCTCGTTCGAGACGACTTCGAAATGGTAGGTCTCGCCCCGCATAATACAGCCGAGCGCGACGGCCCCGCCGTAAGGGCGGCCCTGCGATCCCCGGCCTTCCAGCGCGATAGCGATAGCCGTTGGGATCTCCAGTGCGCCCGGCATGCTGACGACATCATAGGTGGAGCCCGCCGCGTCGAGAGCCGCCTTGGCGCCGGCCAGGAGATGATCGCCGACCGTATCGTAGAACCGGCCCTCGACGATGAGGAAGTGGTCTGCCGCCGCGATGCTGGCGTCGGCGTCGGTTCGGCGCTGGGGTTCGGCCATGGTGGAACTCGTCGGATTGGGGCGCGCTGGGAGCCGCCGTGAATAGAGGTGCAGGAAGAGTCCGGCAAGCCGGCCGAGGTGTCAGGAGATCCGGATCAGTCCGCCAAAGCCGACCTCGCGGTAGAAGCCGCTGAGGTCGAGGGACGGCGCTTCCCGACCGAAGCCGGTGAGAGCCGCATGGACCTGACCGCGATGGTGGGTCTGGTGGTTGAACATGTGATCGAGGGCCGGGGCGAGTTCCGCCGCATAGTGCTCGACCGTCGACGTGCGTCGATAGGAGAAACTGCCCGCCAGAGCCGATTCACTCAGCCCGTCCACATAGCTGATGATCCGCGTGTCCTCGGCCTGCCGCGCCGCGTGCAGGGCGTCGAACTCCTCGAACAGGATGGTGTCGAGGTTCAGCCCGGATTCGGGCTTGCCGGTGAAGCGCCCCATCCAGATGCGGTCCGCCGCAAGCAGATGGTTCAGCGTTCCGCACACGCTTTTGAAGAACAGGCCCCGGTCGGCCCGGAACTGTTCGGCCGTCAGATGCTCGACCGCCGTGTAGAGCTTGTGATTGGCCCAGGCATTGTAGCGGGCAAGGACCGGAAGGCGGTTGCTCACGACATCCGGCCTTCCGCGGCATGAGGCTCACGGACCGCGGGAAATTCGGCAAGGCGCGCCGCGTAGCGTGCCATCGTGTCGATCTCGATGTTCAATCGATCGCCTTCCCGCGTACCGCCCCACGTCGTGACGGCGAGCGTGTGCGGGATCAGCAACACGGAAAAGACGCAGCCCTCGACGGAATTCACCGTCAGAGAGGTGCCATCGAGCGCGACAGAGCCCTTCTCGGCGATGAAGCGAGCCAGGCGCTCGGGGACCTCGATGTCGTAGCGCGTGGTCTCGCCGATACGCGTCACGCGCAGAACCTTGGCCATCCCGTCGATATGGCCCGAGACGAGGTGGCCGCCGAGTTCGTCGCCGAGCTTCAGCGATCGCTCGAGATTGATGCGCTGGCCGACGCGCCAGTCGCCGAGCGTGGTGCGATCGAGCGTCTCGGCGCCCGCGTCGATGTCGAACCAGGTCCGTCCCGACTCGGTACCGGTCGCCACTGCGGTCAGGCAGGGGCCGGAACAGGCGATCGAGGCGCCGAGTGCAATCCCCTCGACAGGGTAGGAACAGGCGATGCGCAGGCGCCGCACGGCGCCGCGCTCCTCCGTCATCATGACCTCGCCGACGTCGCTGACCAGCCCGGTGAACATGGCGTCCGCGTCCTTCAGTAGATGGGGAAACGCGCCACCATGGCGCCGACCTCGTGGCGCACCGCCTCCTCCGCAGCCGCATTGCCGGCATCGCCGGCTTCGGAGAGACCATCAAGCGTGCGGGCGATCAAGGCACCGACCTGGGTGAACTCTGTCGTGCCGAAACCGCGCGAGGTCGCCGCCGGCGTGCCGACGCGGATGCCGGAGGTCACGAAAGGCTTCTCGGGGTCGAACGGAATGCCGTTCTTGTTGACGGTGATGTGGGCGCGACCCAGGGCGGCTTCGGCCGCCTTGCCGGTGATGCGCTTCGGCCGAAGGTCGACCAGCATCAGGTGATTGTCGGTGCCGCCCGAGACGATGTCGAAGCCGTGGCTCTGAAGGCTGTCGGACAGCGCCTTGGCGTTCTCGACCACCTGGGCCGCGTAGCGCTTGAACTCGGGCTGAAGCGCCTCGTGGAAGGCCACGGCCTTGCCGGCGATGACGTGCATCAGCGGGCCGCCCTGCAGCCCGGGGAAGATCGCCGAGTTGAGATTCTTCGCCAAAGCTTCGTCATTGGTCAGGATGATGCCGCCGCGCGGTCCGCGGAGCGTCTTGTGGGTGGTGGACGTGACGACATGGGCGTGCGGGAAGGGCGACGGATGAGCGCCGCCCGCCACGAGACCGGAAAAATGCGCCATGTCGACCATGAAGGTCGCACCGACCTTGTCGGCGATGGCGCGGAACCGGGCGTAATCCCAATGCCGTGAATAGGCCGATCCGCCCGCGATGATGATCTTGGGTCGCGTCGCCTCGGCCTTGCGCTCGACCGCGTCCATGTCGATCAGATGCGTCTCGGGGTCGACGCCGTAGGACTCGACCTTGAACCAGCGCCCCGACATGTTGACGGGAGCGCCGTGGGTGAGATGGCCGCCAGCCGCGAGATCGAGGCCCATGAACGTGTCGCCCGGCTGCATGAGAGCCAGGAACACCGCCTGATTGGCCTGGCTGCCCGAGTTCGGCTGCACATTGGCGAAGCCGCAGCCGAAGAGTTCGCAGGCCCGCTTGATGGCGAGGTCCTCGGCAATGTCGACGAACTGGCAGCCGCCGTAATAGCGCTTGCCCGGATATCCCTCGGCATATTTGTTCGTCATGACCGAGCCCTGCGCCTCGAGCACGGCGCGCGACACGATGTTCTCGGAGGCGATCAGCTCGATTTCGTCGCGCTGGCGACCGAGTTCGAGTTCGATGGCCCGCGCGATCTCGGGATCGGCCGAGGCGAGGCTCGCGCCGAAGAAGCTGTTGGACAGGACGGGATTCGCGCCGCTGGCGGTGAAGGTCGGAACGACGGTCATGAGTGTCTCGGTCGAGAGGCTGCAGCGCCAGGGTCAGCCGCGTGGAAAACGAGGGGGACGCAGACTGCGCCGAAGCGCGCGGTTCGGAGGCGTCCTGATAGCGCGTCGTTGCCGGATAGTCACGGCCGGACACAAAAAAGGGCGCCCGGGGCTTTGGCCCGGGCGCCCTCGATCTCGCGACTCGACGAAGATCAGTCCTGCTGCAGCGCCGGCTCGACGGCGGCGTTCTCGTCGCCACTCGGATCGGCGGCGGAGGCCAGCGTGCCCGGAGCCCCGAGACCGTCGCGGTTGTAGATGTCGTCGCGGAACTGGACCAAGCCGTCCGGTGTCGCCCAGGCGGTGATGTAGACCCAGTAGACCGGGATATTGGCGACCAGCTTCACGTCGATGCGCTCACCCGAGCGGATTGCTGCGTCGATCTTTTCGCGATCCCAGCCCGGATTGTCCTTGAGCAACCAGGCGACGTAATCGCGGACGTTCTGCACGCGGATGCAGCCGGAGGACACGAAGCGGAAGTCGTCGCCGAACACGCCCTTGGTCGGGGTGTCGTGCATATAGACGCCGTAGG
>JAYVMK010000340.1:0-5860 GCA_043758995.1 Lichenibacterium sp.
CGGATCTGTCCTTTCACGGTGCCGGGCGGCTGCGCCAGGATGGCCTGGTAGCTCGGGCCGCCGCCGCGCCCGACCGTGCCGCCGCGGCCGTGGAACAGCCGCATCGTGATGCCGGGCTTCTCGTCGAAGAGCCGCGCCAGTTGCGTCGAGGACCGGTAGAGCTCCCAGTTGGAGGTGAAGAAGCCGCCGTCCTTGTTGCTGTCCGAGTAGCCCAGCATGATGTCCTGCTCGGCGCCCGATGCCGTCACCAGGGCCTCGACGCCCGGCAGCGCGTAGAAGTCGCGCATGATGGGCTCGGCGTTGCGGAGATCGGCGATCGTCTCGAACAGGGGCGACACGATCAACTGGACCGTCGCGCCGGGCTTTCCGAACGTGCCCTGCATCAGCCCGAACTCCTTCTGCAACAGCAGGACTTCGAGGAGGTCGCTGACGGTTTCGGTGTGGCTGATGATGTAGTGGCGCAGGCTTTCCGGGCCGTAGGCGGCACGGAGCCGCCGCGCCGTTTCGAAGACGCCGAACTCGCTGGTGGCGCGGTCGGAATAGGTCTCGAAGGGCAGCCGCAACGGGCGCGGTTCGCCCAGCAGACGCAGTAGCAGGCTCCGCTTCGCCGCCTCGTCGAGCGCCGCATAGCGAGGTTCGACGCCGGCCTTGTCCATCAGTTCGGCCAGCGTCTCTTCGTGCCGGTCCGACGACTGGCGCAGATCGACGGTCGCGAGATGGAAGCCGAAGACGTCGACGGCGCGCTGCAGCGGCCCGAGGCGCAGGTCGACCAGCGCTGCACCGTGATGCTGCCGGAGCGAGGTCGCCATGAGGCCGAGGTCCGCGGCGAGCTCCTGCGGCCCGGCATAGGGCGGCAGCGCCACGCGGGGCGGATGGGCACCGATCTCGCCGGTCAGTGCCAGGCGCGTCGCCGAGACCCGGGCCGAGACCGCCAGCAAGGCCCGGCGATAGAGTTCGTCCTCGCGATGCGGGCTGTCGTCAAGGGACGAGGCCGCCAGGATGGCGAGGTCGGGCGAAGATCCGACGAGACGGTCCGACACGGAGAGCTCCGCGCCGAGGTGGTGTAACTCGCCCAGGTAGAAGTCGAGCGCCGTCTCGCATTGCCGCCGCAGCGCGACTTCCAGCGTCGTGCCGTCGACGTTCGGGTTGCCGTCGCGGTCGCCACCGATCCAGTTCCCCATGCGAAAGAAGGAGGCCGGCGCCTCCCCGAGATGGTGCTCGATCTCGGCGTACAGGCGGGGGATCTCGCGCAGGAACGTCGTGCGATAGTAGCTCAGCGCATTCTCGATCTCGTCGCGCACCGTCAGCTTGCGGTCGCGCAGCAGCCGCGTCTGCCAGAGCTGGGTGATGCGGATGCGCAGCATCGCCGTGTTGCGGTCGCGCTCATGACTGTCCTGGAGCCCGTCGCGCGCCGCCAGAAGTTCGGCGATGGCGAGTTCGGCATCGAGCAGGCTCTTGCGCTGCACTTCGGTCGGATGGATGGTGATCGGGTCGATCACCATGCCGCTCTCGTAGCGCTTCACCTTGCGCACCTCCTCGGCCTGGGCCTCGGGCTCGAGATTGCGATGGATGACGCCGATGCCGCCGGCCTGCGCCATGGCGATGGCGAGGCGAGCCTCGGTCACGGTGTCCATGGCGGAGGAGATCAACGGGATGTTGAGGTCGATGGAGCGCGTCAGCCTCGTCCTGACGTCGACTTGGCCAGGCATCACCAAAGAGTGAGCCGGCTTCAGCAGGACGTCGTCGAAGGTCAGAGCCTCGGTCAGGGTCGGGCGTCGGAAAGTCATGGCCAACTCCGGGCGGGTCGCGCCGAGGGCCGGGAGGCCGGTGCGACGAAAAGAGCGGCGCCAGATAGGCGCCGCTCGGGTTGGCAGTGGCCATTATCACGCTGCCGCGACCGTGGGAAGACATGGGTTCGACCAACGTCCCTGGAACCCGGGAAAAGCCTTAAGCGCGCCTTGCCGGCAGCGTCCCCACACGGACGGAGAGGTCGGCGACGTCCCGCGACGGTCTCGCCTTTCCGTCTGGCGCGCGCCGCCTGCGAGTGACATGAACACAGCCGACCGTCGCTCCTCCACCCCGCCTGTCTCGGTCCCAACCCAGAGGTCGTCGCTCGCCTTGCCCCGTCACATGCTGGTGCCTCTCGTCGTCGCCTGCGCGCTGTTCATGGAAAACATGGACTCGACCGTCATCGCGACCTCCCTGCCGGCGATCGCGGCGGAACTGCACCAGGATCCGATCACGCTGAAACTAGCGATGACGTCCTATCTGATCAGCCTCGCCGTGTTCATTCCGGCGAGCGGCTGGGCGGCGGACAAGTTCGGGGCGCGACCCATCTTCCGCGGCGCCATCGTCGTCTTCGTCCTTGGCTCCATCCTGTGCGGCCTCTCGAACTCCCTGCCGACCTTCGTGGCAGCGCGCGTGGTCCAGGGCATGGGCGGCGCCATGATGGTGCCGGTGGGACGCCTCGTGCTGCTGCGCTCGGTGCCGCGCGAGGAGCTCGTGACGGCCCTGGCCTATCTCACCGTACCAGCCTTGCTCGGCCCCATCATGGGACCGCCGCTCGGCGGTTTCATCACGACCTATTTTGATTGGCGCTGGATCTTCTGGATCAACGTCCCGATCGGCATCCTGGGCGTGACGCTGGCGACGCTGTTCATCAGCGACATCCGGGAGACGGAGGTCTGGCCGCTCGACGTTCGGGGCTTCCTGCTCTCGGGCGCGGGGCTGTCGTCCCTGTCCTTCGGCCTCACGGTCATCGGCCGCGGCATCGTTCCGGCGCCGGTGACGGCGGCGCTGATCCTCGGGGGCCTCGCGCTCGTCGGCGCCTACGTGCTCCATGCGCGACGCGCACCCTACCCGATCATCGATCTCGCCCTGTTGCGCATGCCCACCTTCCGGGCCAGCGTCACGGGCGGCTTCGTGTTCCGGCTCGGCATCGGGGCACTGCCTTTCCTGCTGCCCCTCATGCTGCAGATCGGCTTCGGGCTGAACCCGTTCCAGTCGGGCTGCCTCACCTTCGCGGCGGCGGCGGGCGCCATGCTGATGAAAACGACCGCCAAGCCGATCCTAAGGCGCTTCGGCTTCCGGCGCGTGCTCGTGTGGAACGCCGCCTTCTCCAGCCTCTTCATGGTGGGCTACGGCCTGTTCAGGCCCTCGACTCCCGAATGGCTGCTCTGGGCAGCGCTGCTCGGCGGCGGCTTCTTCCGCTCGCTGCAATTCACCAGCATCAACGCCATCGCCTATGCGGACGTCGACGCCCCGGAGATGAGCCGCGCCACGAGCTTCGCTTCCGTGATGCAGCAATTGTCACTGTCGACCGGTGTCGCCGCCGGTGCCGGCGCCATCGAGCTTTCGCAATGGTGGCACGCCGATGCGGCGCTGACGACGCGGGATTTCTCCTTCGCCTTCTACGCCGTGGCGCTGGTCTCGGCCTCGGCGAGCCTGATCTTCGCCCGACTGCCGGCCGATGCCGGCGACCTGATGCGCGGCACGCGACCTCGCGCCGCCGCAGCCAGCCTGACGCCGAGCGGCGGCCTCGGCGATCAGCCGGCGGCGCTGGTCTCGGCGACGTCGGGCGAGGTTGTCGCACCGCGGAACCCCGTCGCCAGGACGTAGAGTTCGGAGGAATCGGCCCGGCTTGCCTTGGGCTTGACGTGCTTCACCACCGTGAAATCACGCTTCAGCGTAGCCAAAAGGTCGCCCTCGGTGCCGCCCTGCAGCACCTTGGCCAGAAAGAAGCCGCGTGGCGCCAGGATGCCGCTCGCGAATTCGTAGGCGAGTTCGACGAGGCCCATGATTCGCAGCTGATCGGTCTTCTTGTGACCCGTAGCGTTCGAGGCCATGTCGGACATGACCCCGTCGGCACGGCCTCCCATCATGGCGGAAATGCACGGCACGGCCGTCTCGTCGTTGAAGTCCATCACCGCGAAACCGACGCCCGGGATAGGCTCCATGTCCAAAAGATCGACAGCGACGATCTTGCTGGAGCCCGCCGCGGCCCCGATCCGCTGCGCCGCCACCTGCGACCAGCCACCCGGTGCCGCGCCGAGATCGACGATGCGCTGACCCGGACGCAGCAGCTTGTACTGGTCGTCGATCTCGATGAGCTTGAAGGCCGCTCGCGAGCGGAAACCCTCCGTCTTGGCGCGGGCCACATAGGGATCGTTGAGCTGGCGGCCGAGCCAGAGGGCCGACGACATGGTGCGCTTGCCGGCCGACTTGACCCTCGTCTTCAGCGATCGCCCGCCTTCCCGGCCGGACGACGGCTTGTTCGTGGTCATGAGTGCTGGTCTCCTGTGGGCAGCGCAGAGACTGCCGCGTCGATTGTCTTTCGCGTGATCGGCACGGTCGCGCCTGGCTCGGATACGCCCGAGCCACTCTCTCGCTCAGACCGACACTAGGGCATGAGGGTCGAGATTGGAATTGAGGCGCTCAGGCGCCACGCGCCAGTCGATTCGGCCATACACCGTCGCGGCACATCATCTGGATCAGGATGCCCTCGCGCAGGCCGCGATCAGCGATCCGCAGGCGCTCGCTGGGAAACGTCCGCCGCAGCGCTTCGAGGATCGCGCAACCGCCGAGCACGAGGTCGGCCCGATCCGGTCCGATGCAGCCATGGGCTACGCGGGCGTCGAACGGCATGGCGCGCAGGCGCCGGATGGCCTCGTCGACATCGGCGCGGCTCATCCAGAGCCCATCAACCTTGCGGCGGTCGTACCGGCCGAGTCCCAAGAACACGCCGGCGACCGTGGTGACGGTGCCCGAGGTGCCGAGGAGGTGAAAACTGCCGCAGCGGTGCTGCGCTTTCACCTGTGCGGCGAAGGGCGCGAGTTCGGCTTCGACGTGACGGACCATGGCGCCGAAACACTCGGGCGAGACGTCGACGCCGCCGAACCGGTCGGCCAGCGACACGACGCCGAGCGGCAGCGACGTCCAGGCGCGAATGCGGTCGCGAACCGGGCCGGCGCCGTCGCCTGACCGGTCGCGGTCGAGCCAGACGATCTCGGACGAGCCCCCGCCGATATCGAACAGCACCACCGCCTCCGCGGACTCGTCGGCGAGGGCGGCGCAACCCTCCGCGGCGAGGCTCGCCTCCGTGCCACGGTCGACGATTTCGACTTCGAGGCCGGTACGCTGCCTGACGCTGTCGAGGAAGGCCGGGCCGTTTTCGGCCGCCCGGCAGGCCTCTGTGGCGATGAGGCGCGAGCGCGTCACGCCACGGTTCTCGATCTTGTCGCGGCAAATCGCCAGCGCCGCGAAGGTACGATCGATCGCCGCCTGGCCGAGCCTCCCGGTGGCGGAGAGCCCCTCCCCGAGCCGCACGATCCGCGAGAAACTATCGACTACCTGCAGTCCTTCGTCGGTCGGTCTTGCGATCAGCAGGCGGCAATTGTTGGTGCCGAGATCCAGGGCGGCGTAGAGATCCGGTCGCGTGCGGGCCCCGGGATGGGGCTCCGTTCGGGGCGGGCAGAGCGCACCCTTCTGATCCAACGCGACCTCCTCGGCGGCGGGCTCGTCGTCCGGCCGCGTCGGCCATCCCGTCCCATCATGCGCTAGGTTTAGCGGAAGCCCAGGCCCGGCATCAAGCGGGCTCACGGCGGAGAGAGTTGGCCATCGGCGAGGAGGTCGCGCGCCTGAGCCGCCTCGCGCCGACGCCGACGGTTGCGCCGCGCCCAGATGTTCAGCACTTCAACGCCGCCGGAGAACACCATGGCGAAGTAGAGGTAGCCCCGGGGAACGTCGAAGCCGGTTCCCTCGGCCACGAGCGACAGTCCGATCAGCACGAGGAAGCACAGCGCCAGAACCTTGCTGGTCGGGTGTTGCCGAATGAACTTGGCGACTCCATTGGCGGCCAGGA
>JAYVMK010000341.1:0-17059 GCA_043758995.1 Lichenibacterium sp.
CAGCCCTTCATTGCCTCTCCCGTGCCCGCCTCGGCCTCCGCTGCCCAGCAGGGAGTCGTCGGGGCTCACCTGCATGGTTGTCCGGTGCACGACCTGCGGACGAAGCTTCGGCAGGCCGGCCTGCGTCCCACGCGGCAGCGCGTCGCCCTCGGCTGGCTGCTGTTCGCGAAGGGTGACCGTCACATCACGGCCGAGAAGCTCTACGAAGAGGCGACCGGCGCCCGCGTCACCATTTCGTTGGCGACCGTCTACAATACGCTGCATCAGTTTACCGAAGCGGGGCTCCTGCGCGAGATCGCCGTCGACGGCTCGAAGACCTATTTCGACACCAATCTGTCCAATCACCATCATTTCCTCGTCGAGGGTACCAACGCTCTCGTCGATATTCCGGGCTCGCATATCGAAGTCAGCGCTCTGCCCGACGCGCCGGCCGGTATGGAGATCGACCGCGTCGACGTGATCATCCGGCTCCGCCGTAAGGACTGCTGAAGCGGTCTCAGCCGGTCAGCCGGCCGAACTTTCTGCATCGGTAGCGGAACGCGGACTTCCCCTCGTTCTGACGTCCGTTCTTCGCCGCGAGCGCGGCGACGTTGCGGTAGACATCCGTGACCTTTCCACACGGCGCTCGGTCGCAGACCTGACCGTCGTGGCTCTACGATGCTTGCCGGGCAACCCCACGGCCGCCCGACCGGCCCCAACCCTCTGAAACGACTCTCTCATTTGACGCGCCGAGGCGAAGCTCTACACAATCCGGCAGGAGGGACGCGCCGATCGGATCAGATCGGCTCGGCCCGTCCCAACAACAGCGAACCCGCACCAGCGCTGGCGCAGGCTCCCGGACGAGGCGAATTGAATGATCTACAATGGTGCTGCGGTGCGAGAGAAACTCACGGTTCTGCGTGACGCCATGCTGGCAGCCAAAGATCGGACGGAGCTCGACCCCTTCGACGATGCCATGTTTAACGCCATTCATTACATGCTCGATCTGTCCGAGACCCACAGCACCGCAATCGAGAGTATGCTGAAATCCTCGAAGAAGCTCGAGCGCAAGCTGCGGTAGCTGTTTTGACCGGCATTTCCGCTGCGTCACGTCCGCTCGACCGGCGCCGATGAGCCTCGGCGACCATCAGCGCCATTGCCTTGGGGGCATGCGTGGCGCCGAATCAAGGTTTGAACCAGGGTCGGCCGCACTCTGCTGAGCCGAACCGGCGTCTCTGAAGCGCCTTCGGCTGGCGGGAGCTCAGCCTTGCGCTCCCTCTCGGCGCCCTTTACCACTCTCGCATCGTCGCGCGTCGGCGGCGGGCTTCAGTGTCCGCCATCGCGCGGGCCGACCGGAACCGCTACGACGGCCGGCGGCGCGTTACGGTGTGGGCCTTTCCGCACAACGCGTCTCGGCCGTGATCCCGTTGTCAGTCCCACCCATCCAGGTGCCGTGCGTCGTTCCTTCATTCTGATCGCCATCGCGCTGCTCTGCCTCGCTCCGCTCCGGCCCGCCCGTGCCGTGGAGGCGGTTCGAGTGTCGCTGGACAGCACGGCCGTCGACCTCACCCCGGTGGTGGAGCGGTTTACCGGCCAGGGCGACCGGCTCCAGGTGTCGACCGCTCCGGGTCCCGATGGGATCGTCCGGCGCATCGAGGTCGGCGCCAAGCAGAGCGGCACCAAGCCGAATTGGATCGTCTTCGCCCTCACGAATGACACCGACGAGCAGATCGAGCGCCTGCTGGTGGCGCCTCATTTCCGTCTCGTCTCCTCCGGGCTCGTCTGGCCCGATCTCGGCGCCACGCGCATTTCCGCCATCACGGCGAGCCAGGGTTTCGCGCCCGAGGGCCAGGACAGCCCCGACGCCGACATCTTCCGCATCACGCTCGATCCCGGCGCGACCGTCACCTATGTGGCGGAGCTGCGCACCGCCAACCTTCCACAGCTGACGCTCTGGTCGCCCGACGCCTACAAGGACCAGATCACCAATCTGACCCTCTACAAGGGTATCGTCATCGGCATCGCGGGCCTGCTGGCGCTGTTCCTCACCATCGTCTTCGTGGTGCGCGGGGCGGTGATCTTTCCCGCCGCGGCGGCACTGGCCTGGGCGGTTCTGGCCTACGTCTGCATCGATTTCGGCTTCTGGCATCGCCTGTTCGAGGTCGGCGGCGATGCCGACCGTGTGTCGCGCGCCGTCTCCGAGGCGGTGCTGGCCGCGACGCTCTTCGTCTTCCTCTTCGCCTACCTCCATCTCAATCGCTGGCACGTGCGCTACGGCCACATCGGCGCCGCCTGGGTGGTCTTCCTCGTCGCGCTGGTCTGCTTTGCCTGGTACGACGCGCCGGTGGCGGCGGGCGTCGCCCGCATCACGCTGGCGGCCGTGGCGGTCATCGGCCTGATCCTGGTCCTCTATCTCTCGACCCACGGCTACGACCGCGCCGTGATGCTGATCCCGACCTGGTTCCTGCTGTCCATGTGGGTGACGGCGGCAGGCTGCACGGTCGAGGGCATCTTCTCCAACGACCTCGTCTCGCCGGCCCTCATGGGCGGGCTGGTGCTTCTGGTGATGCTGATCGGCTTCACCATCATGCAGAGCGCCTTCGCGGGTGCCGGCCTCGGCCATGGCGCGGTTTCGGATTCCGAGCGCAAGGCGCTGGCGCTGACCGGTTCGGGCGACATCATCTTCGACTGGGATGTCGATGCCGACCGCGTCTATGTCAGCCCGGAGATCGAGCATCAGCTCGGCTTGAAGCGCGGCAGCCTCGAAGGTCCGGCCGCCGGCTGGTTCGAGCTGCTGCATAGTTTCGACCGGGAGCGCTACCGAGCCTCGCTCGATACGGTGCTGGAGCAGCGCTGCGGTCGCATCTCGCATTTCTTCCGGCTCCGCGCCGCCGACGGTCACTACTTCTGGTACGCCCTGAAGGCCCGCCCGGTCGTCGGTCAGGACGGCGAGGTGGTGCGGATCGTCGGCACGTTGTCCGATTGCACCGAGTCGAAGACCGCCGAGGAGCGCCTGCTCCACGATGCCGTCCACGACAATCTCACGGGCCTGCCCAATCGCGAGCTCTTCTTCGATCGACTCGATGCCGCCCTCACCATGGGTCAGACGGCGGGCGCGGCGCGACCCACCGTCATCACGCTCGACGTCGACCGCTTCAAGGCCGTCAACGAGCAGGTCGGGCCGTCGGTCGGCGACTCGATCCTATTGACGCTGGCGCGCCGGCTCGGCCGCCTGCTGCGCCAGCAGGACACGATGGCCCGCATCGGCGGCGACCAGTTCGCCTTCATCATCATGTCGGAGCAGGACATCGACGCCGTCCAGCTCCTGGCCGAGACGCTGCGGCGCACTCTCGCCACGCCGATCACGTTCGGCGACCACGAGATCGCCCTGACCTGCTCGGGTGGCCTCGCCCCCTACGATCCCGGTGTTCACGCCAAACGCGAGAGCATGCTGCAGGATGCGGAAGTCGCGATGAGCCACGCGAAACGCGCGGGCGGCGACCGGATCGAGATGTTCCGGCCCGCCATGCGCTCTGCACGATCGGAGCGCGTGTCGCTCGACGCCGACCTGCGCCGCGCCGTGGAGCGCAACGAGATCAAGGTGCATTTCCAGCCGATCGTCAGGCTCGAGGACCGCACCATCGCGGGCTTCGAGGCGCTGCTTCGCTGGAACCACCCCAGGCTCGGCAACGTGCCCCCGGCCGAGTTCATCCCGGTCGCCGAACAAACCGGCCTCATCGTCGATCTCGGCCTTTTCGCACTCGACCGCACGGCGCGGGAACTCGCCGCCTGGCAGGCGGCGCTCGACGTCTATCCGCCGATCTACGCCAGCGTGAACGTCTCCTCGCGCCAACTCCTCCGCCACGACCTGCTGGGGGACGTGAAGTCGGTCATCACCCGCACGGGGGTGCTGCGCAATTCGCTGAAGCTCGAACTGACCGAGAGCCTCGTGATGGAGAACCCCGAATATGCCGCCAAGATGCTGGGCCGCATCCGCGACCTCGGCGCCGGCCTGTCGCTCGACGACTTCGGGACCGGCTATTCGTCGCTGAGTTACCTTCAGCGCTTCCCCTTCGACACGATCAAGATCGACCAGAGCTTCGTCCGCCAGAATGGCAAGGGCGCACGGCCCATCATCCTGCGCTCGATCGTCGGCTTGGCGCATGATCTCGGCATGGAAGTCGTGGCGGAAGGGGCCGAGTCCGAGAGCGACGTGATTGAGCTGTCGCAACTCGGCTGCGAATATGCGCAAGGATTTGCCTTCGGTCAGGCCATCACGGCGGCCGAGGCTCGCCGCCTCGTGGGGGCCGCCAGCGAGGCGGCCTGAGCCGAGGATAAGCCGGGAGCGTCGACATGCCGGAGGTCGCCGAATCCCCGCCCGTCGCGGCCGGGATCGTCTCGTTTCACCCCGATCCCGTGTTGCTGCTCGATCTGGTGGCCTCCATCGCCCAGGACACCGGCCAGATCTATCTCTTCAACAATGCTCCGCTCGATCCCGCACTGGCCCTGGTGCTGAGCGACTACCCCTCGGTCGTGACGCTCGATGCCGGGTCCAACCTCGGGGTCGGCGTCGGGCTCAACTTCATCGCCTTGGCGGCAAGCCGGGACGGGTTCGAGCGCCTGATCCTCTTCGATCAGGATTCGCGGCCCTGGCCCGGCATGGTGCCACGGCTCGGCAAGGCTTTCGACCGGCTCGAAGCGCTGCGGCGCAGTCCCGCCGCCATCGGGCCGCGCCTCGTCGCCCCGCGCGACGGCGGCCCGGACGCCGCCAAATCGCCACGCTACCGGGCCCGGCGAGGCTTGGCCGGCGACGGTCCGTCCATACCGGTCGATTTTCTGCCGACCTCCGGGACGTTGCTCAACCTGCGCGTCCTGCGCGAGACGGGGATGTTCCGGGCGGATTTCTTCATCGATTCCATCGATCTCGAATGGTGTTTCCGGGCCTGGGCGCGCGGCTTCTCCTGCTGGCTCGCCGGTGACGTGCCGATGGAACACACCGTGGGGACCGGCACGATTCCGCTCGGCTTCGGCCTCACCATGCCGAACCAGCGCCCCTTCCGCATGGGCACTTATCTCCGCAACACGGTCTACGGCTTGCGCCTGCGCCATGTCCCGCTCGCGTGGAAGCTGAAGCAGATCCTCTATCTGCCGCTGCAGATCTGGGGCTTCGCCCGCCATCACGGCTTCAGCGCCGTCGCGGTCGCGCCGATGCTGGCGGGCCTGCGCGACGGATTGTTGGGGAGGCTCGGCGTCCCCGAAGGCGTCGAACTCTGAAGAGCCATCCTCACCATCATGGCCGGCCTTGTGCCGGCCATGATGGTGGAGAGGGCGTCGGCCCAGCGACGAGGGCCGTTGGCTCCGGGGCTCGATCGCTCCCATTCCTCTTTCCCGGTTTTCACTCCGTCCGACCTGGCGTAGATCGCCAGCGCGCGCCCTGAAGGCGTGAACCGGAGTTACAGCATGACCGACACGCCGAGCCACGGCCCACTGACGGGACTTCGCGTTCTGGAGCTCGGTCACTTCGTGGCGGCGCCTTTCTGCACGCGCCTTCTCGCCGATCTCGGGGCAGACGTCATCAAGATCGAGCCGCCGGGCGGCGACCCCGTCCGGCAATGGGGCCAGCAGGTCGGTGGCCACGCGCCCTGGTGGTCGATGCACGGGCGCAACAAGCGCTCGCTGACCCTCAATCTGAAACATTCCCGAGCCAAGAGCATCGTGCTCGACCTCGTGCGCGGCTGCGACGTGCTGGTCGAGAATTTCCGCCCCGGGCAACTCGAGAAGATGGGGCTCGGCGACGCGGCACTGCGCGACGTCCGGCCCGATCTCGTGGTGGCCCACATCTCGGGCTTCGGTCAGGAGGGACCCTATCGCGACCGCGCCGCTTTCGGGGTCATCGGCGAGGCGATCGGCGGATTGCGGCACCTCTGCAATCACCCGGCCGGCGCGACCGACCTGCCGCCGGTGCGGATCGGCATCTCGATCGGCGATTCACTCGCCGGTCTCTACAGCGCCTTCGGCATCATGGCGGCGCTCTGGCGCCGCGACGCCGCCAAGGGCGGCGACGGCAAGCCGCGCACGCTCGACGTGGCGCTGACCGACAGCGTGCTCTCCATGATGGAGGGCATGCTGCCCGAGTATGGCGTGCTCGGCACCGTGCGGGAGCCCGTCGGTTCACGCATCCCGACAGCCGCGCCGACCAGCGCCTACCCCTGTTCGGACGGGAAGTGGATCATCCTGGCGGCCAACTCGCAGCCGCTCTGGGCCCGGCTCGCCGCCCTGATGGGCCAGCCCGACCTCGCCCGCGATCCACGTTTCGTCGATAATGCAGCCCGGCTCGCCCATGTCGAAGCGCTCGACGACATCATCGGCCGATGGACCTCCGGCATGACGGCCGTCGAGGCGGACAAGCGGCTCGAAGAAGCCGACATCCCGTCGACGCTGATCTACAGCGCCGTCGAGGTCGCCGCCGATCCGCAGTTCCGCCGGCGCGGCATGGTGCGCGAGGTGGCGGATCCGGCGTTCGACCGTCCGGTGCTGCAGGCCGGCATCGTCCCGCATGTTGTCGATGACCCCGGCACCATCCGCTGGCCCGGCCCGGCCGCCGGAGCCCATACGGCGGAGATCCTGGGCGAGATCGGCCTCGATGCCGCCGCCGTGGCGGCGCTGCGCCAGGATGGAGTGTTGTGATGAGCGGACGCGTCACGATCGTCGAGGTCGGCCCGAGGGACGGGCTGCAGGGCATCGGCCCCTTCGTCCCGACACCCGTCAAGATCGACCTCGTGGAGCGCCTCCACGCGGCGGGCCTCTCCCGCATCGAGATCGGCTCCTTCGTCAGCGCGGCGGCGCTGCCGCAACTCCGCGACACGCCGGAGCTGCTGGCGCATTGCACCGCCCTGCCCGGCCTCGATCCGCAGGTCCTGGTGCCGAGCGAGCGCCGTGCGCGTGACGCTCTGGCTGCCGGCGCCCGTCACCTCGCCTATGTGCTGTCGGTCTCGGAGCCGCATAATCGCGCCAATGTTCGGCGCTCGCCCGAGGAGTCGGCCGAGGAATACGCTCGGCTGGTGGCCGATCTGCCGCCCGGCACGGCGATGCGGCTCAACCTTGCCACCGCTTTCGACTGCCCCTTCGCGGGGCGGATCGACGAGGCCCCCGTCCTGGCCTTGCTGGACCGGCTCGTGCCGCTGATGCCCGAGGCCGAGGTCTGTCTCTGCGATACGACCGGCCGGGCCGATCCCGCCCATGTGACGTCGCTGTTCCACAACGCCAGGGCGCGCCTGCCGGGCATCAGCCTGGCGTTTCACGCCCACGACACCTATGGGCTCGGCACCGCCAACGTGCACGCCGCCTATGAGACGGGCGTTCGGGTTTTCGACGCCGCCGTAGCGGGCCTCGGCGGCTGCCCCTTCGCGCCGGGCGCGACCGGCAATGTGGCGACGGAAGATCTCGCCTGGATGTTCGCGCGCCGCGATGTCGCCACCGGCATCGACATGGACAGGCTCGTCGCGATCGCCCGCGACGCCGCCGCCCTGCCCGGCGCCACGGCGGGCGGCCGGGTGCGCGACGCCCTTGCGGCCGCCGACAGGCTGTGCGCCACGGCTCCGACCGTGTAGGGACGTCGCGAGGTCCAGCCACCTGGCCCACAAACCGATCACGGGAGGACACTATGGCGATGGAGGACGCGGCGCTGCGCGACGGTTCGGCAGCGGGCGCCTGGCATGCCGGGCTGACGGCACGGCACTGGCGGATCCTCTGGGGCGCCTATCTCGGCTGGATCTTCGACGGTTACGAGGCGGTGGCGCTGGTCTATGCGCTCGGGCCCGCGCTGAAGAACCTCCTTACGCCGGACCAAGCCCGCACCACGCCCTGGTACATCGGCGCCGCGATCGGCATCACGCTGCTGGGCTGGGGGATCGGTGGGCTCGCGGGCGGTGTCGCGGCCGACTATATCGGCCGCAAGCGCATGATGCTGTGGTCGATCCTGGGCTATGCCCTGCTGACCGGCCTCACCGCCTTCTCGACGAGCTTCGCCACGCTGGCCGCCCTGCGCTTCGTCACGGGCCTGGCGATCGGATCCGAGTGGAGCACCGGCGTCGCATTGGTGGCCGAGACCTGGCCGAACCGCGCGCGGCCGAAAGGCTGCGGCTTTCTCCAGTCCGGCTTCGGCTTCGGCGCGCTGCTGGCGGCCTGCGCCTGGCTGCTGATCCCGGCCGGCGGCATCGGCGGCGTCGAGCCCTGGCGCATCATGTTCGCGCTCGGCGCGCTGCCCGCCTTCGTCTGCCTCTACCTCCGCGGTACGATGGAGGAATCGGAGCGCTGGATGACGGCCGTGCGCGAGAAGCGCTGGGCTGCGACCGAGCATGTCGAGGACGCGCCGCGGGCGCCAGCCGCACGGCCCTTCACGCTCTGGGAGATCTTCCGCGAGCCGGAGAGCCGCCGCCGCGTGTTGCTGGCGACTGCCATGTCCTTCGCCACCACGGTCGGCTGGTGGGCCGTGTCGTCGTGGCTGCCGCTCTACACGGCCGCCCTCGCCAAAGCGGCGGGCGAGGATCCCGCCGTCTGGGGTCCGCGGATCGGCGTCATCTACAATGTCGGCGCGATCGTCGCCTATCTGATCGCCGGCTTCGTGGCCGATGCCATCGGCCGGCGTGCCTTCCTGCTGCTGACCTATGCGGGCTGCCTCGCCGTCACGGCGCTGACCTACACCTGGACGGGGTCGCTCGCGTCCTTTGCCGGCGTGGCGTTCCTCAACGGCTTCTTCACGCTCGGCTTCTCCTTCAGCTGGATGGCGATCTATCTCGCTGAGCTCTTCACCTCGCCCGTGCGTGCCACAGCGTCGAGCTTCGTCTTCAACGGCGCCCGGCTGGTCGCCTGGATCTTCCCGATCATCGCGGGGCAGATCATCGGCGAATTCGGCGGCGTCGGTCCTGCGGCGCTGATCATGAGCAGCGTCTTCGTGATCGGCCTTGTGGTACCCTGGTTCATGCCCGAGACGACCGGCAGGCCGCTCCCGGCCTGAGCAATCGGCCCTAGGACAGCGCAGCTCCGACGCTCTCGGCGGCGCCGGGGGCGGCCGTGATCCGCACGATTCCCGCCTCCATGGCAACCCGGCGAAATCCGAGGTCGCTGGCGAGGAGCAGCATGGCGCGATTGTTCATCATGACGTCGCCATGCACGGCGCTGAAGCCGGCCTGCCCGGCCTGGCTCAGCATGGCCCGCATGAGGCGCATGCCGATCCCCTGCCCCTTGAGGTCGCTGCGCACCATGATGTCGTAATCGGCCTCGGAACCGGCTCCGGGCAGCCCCACCGTATGGACCACGCCGCCGATTTCGCCGCCGTCCATGACGGCTAGGATGGCGAATTCGCGACTGTCGCCGAGCCGCGCCAGGCGGCCCGCGAAAGCGGCGGGGAAGGTCTTGGAGACGCCGAAACAGCGCAGCCGCAGATCATCGGCCGAGCAGCGCAGGAACATGTCGCGCAACCCGGGTTCGTCGGACCGGCGCACCGGGCGCATGCCGTAGCGCAGCCCTGACCGGGTCAGGAAGCCGGAGCCGGAGAGGAGGGTGGCGGAGGTCGCAAGCGGGGTTGGCATGGTCGGAACCGGTCGCGCCACCATCCATCCGACCGTCGCTCGCTGGCATCGGCTCGGGCTGACCGGAAGCGCTCGACGAGCGCTCCTCCCGCATTCCATATGGCCGGATCGGCGCGCGGCCGGCAGGCCAATCACAGCATGGCCGCCATGAACGGCACGCTTCGGGCGGTTCAGTGAACCGCTGCGGCGTCGGCCGTACCGGTCCGGACGGAAGCGCCGGCGCCGAAGAGACGGCCGCGCTCGGCGACGAGGACGACGCCCAGCGCCAGCGCACCATAGCCGGCGAACCCCAGCGACAGCGGCACTGTCGTGCCGTCGAAATGCTGGCCGACGAAGAAGCCGAGCAACGCCCCGCCGAAGGTGGTGACGAAGCCCTGCACCGAGGAGGCGGTTCCCGCCACATGGCCCAGGGGCTCCATGGCGAGCGAGCCGAAGTTCGACGCCACGAGGCCGAAGCAGAACATGCAGCCGGCCTGCAGCACCGCGAAGCTCACCAGCGTCTCGTAGCCCGAGATCGACACCAGCGCGTGGATGATCGACACGGTGATGAAGCCGATCAGCGCCGTATGGGAGACGCGGCGCGGCCCGAGCCGCCCGACGATCCGCGCGTTGAGCAGGGACGACAACGCCATGAAGCCGGCGATGAAGGCGAAGACCGAGGTGAAGAGCTTCGGCGCGCCCAGCGTGTCGGCGAAGACCTGCTGGGCCGAGTTGATGAAACCGAAGAGCGCGCCGAGCACCAGCGTCATGGCCAGCATGTAGCCGACCGCGACGCGGCTCGTCAGAGCCAGACGGAAGGCGGCCGCGATCCGGCCGGGCGCGAAGGGCAGCCGGTCCTCGGGATGCAGCGTCTCGGGCAGCCGCAGCGCCGTCCACAGCATGGCCGCGGTGCCGAACAGCCCGAGCCCTCCGAAGACCCAGCGCCATGGCCCGAAGAGCATGATGATCTGGCCGATCGAGGGCGCCAGGATCGGCACCGCGAGGAAGACGATGAAGGCAAGCGACATGACGCGGGCCATGTCGCGGCCGCTGTAGCAGTCGCGCACGATCGAGACCGCGAGAACGCGGGTCGCCGCCGCGCCGACGCCCATCAGGACGCGCGCCACCAGCAGCAATGTGAAGGAGGTCGAGAAGGCCGCGAAAGCGCTGAACAGCACATAGGCCCCGATGCCGCAGAGGAGCACCGGCTTGCGGCCGAAGCGATCCGCCAGAGGCCCGTAGACGATCTGCGCCCCGCCGAAGCCGAGCAGATAGGCGGTGACGATCCACTGCCGCTGGTTCTCGTCGGTGATGCCGAGGCTCTGCCCGATGGCCGGCAGCGCGGGCAGCATGGAATCGATGGCCAGAGCATTGACCGCCATCAGGGCGGCGATCAGAGCGACGAATTGTTTGAACCCCATGCCGGGTGTGGCAGGGGACGAACTTGCGGCGAGCGCCGTCATGGACAGGCCTTCGGTTGCGGGCCCGGCCCACCCAACCGGCGGCGGCCCTCGCTCGGCGATCGACGCCCCGCGATCGGGCGCCGGCGCAGAGCATCGGACGAGCAAAAACGCCGAATCACGACGATTGATCCGCACAATGACCGACGGGAGCGACCATTTCGCGGCACTTCGGCCGTCATTAGTGCATTGCTCCCCTGCAGTCAGCACAGGGCGACGGTTTGCACGTCATCGCCTTTCGCGCCGCGGTTCTTGCGTTTAGCCTAAGCCCGGCGGAGGTGCGGTCGGCCTTCGGACGGTTGCTGCGGACCGTTCTGCGGGCCGGGCTCACGCCTGTGATGCTGCCGTCACAGGCCGCGGATTGAAACGCCTGCCGGTCGCAGGACGGAGAGGCTCGGCCTCGACGTCGGCCCGCCAGGTCGAGGAGGATGAATGGATCCGAGAACAGCCGCGACGGCGCCTTTCGTCCAAGGCCCGGTCGACGTCTCATCCCGCACCACGGAGAAGCTCGGCTGCGCCGCTCTCCTGCTGGCCGCCCTGGTGGCCCTTCTCGCACCCCTGCCGCTCATCCTGACGGTGGCGCTCGCCGCCGGATGCGGGGCCGGATCGCTGGCCCTGGCCCGATCGCTCGCCGGCCTGCCGAACCGGCCCGCCGCCGTCGTCTGCGACCTCGTCATCCTGGCGCTCTTCGCGCTAGCGCGCGACCTCGAGTTCAGGGTCTGGCAATTGCCAACGCGTTGGGCCGACGTGCTCGGCATGACGTCGACCGGCTCCACAGTCTCCACGCTGATCTATGCCGGCGCCGGAATGGCGTTGATCGCCCAATCGGGTCGCGACCTGGTGCCCCGCGAGCGCGCCTCGCTGCTGCTCCTGCCGCTGCTCTTCGGCCTCGCCCTGTCGCTCGGCAATGGCGGGATGATGCACGACCTCGGCTCCGCCTGGACGCTCGGCATCGCAATGCCCGAACCGGTGGATCTCGTGGCGGGTCGCTGGCTCGTTCTCTTCGTCTTCTGCGAAGGCACGCTCGGCCTGCTCAGCCTGCTCGTCCCGGGACGGCCGGCGCGGGCCTGGCGGTTCCACGCGCTGCTGCTCGGCGCTTCGCTCCATGCCGTGATGGCGCCGCATCTGGCCGACTTGCCGCCTCTCCTCGCCGACATACCCCTGCTCCAGGCCGTCCTGGCGATCGGCGCCGCCGCCCTGGCGCAATCCGGCCTCTGGGCCATCGTCTACATCGTCACCGGCCTCGCCATCGACGCGCTGAACGGCACGCCGCCGACCTATGCCAGCGCCTATGGCCAGTGGCATTCGGGAGCCGTCAAAGGCCTCATCTACGGCGGCGTCTTCGTCGCCATCGTGGTGGTGGGTTCGGCTGTCCTGTCGATGCCCGGCCTCGTGCCGCTCGCCCGCGCCTTTCCCTTCGCGCCGGGGCTGATCGGCGGCGCGCTGCTGTTCCCCCTGGCCCTGACGGTCATCTCCAGCGCCGACGGCACGCCGCCCTTCTTCGGACGCCTCACCTCGGCCTATCGCACTCCGCGGCTCTTCCTGCGCGGCGGGCTCGTCGGGCTCGGCATCGCGCTGGCCTTCTACAGCCATCTGCCGGACCAGACCGGCATCTCCCGCTTCGTGGCGGGTGTGATCCTCGGCGCCCTCGCCTATGCGGGCATCGACCTCGCTTCCGACGCCATCGACAAGGCGCGCAGGCGACGCACCGTCATGTCCGATTGGCGCGTCTATGCGCTTGGCGCCATGCTGGGCGGCATCGTGGCAGGCGCCATCGCATGGTATTTCGACGCCGCGCAGATCGGCGTGGTGGCGACCAAGTTCTGGGCCTATGCGGATCTCGGCTACGCCCATTCGGGCCGCCCGATCCAATCCTTCGGCATCTACCCGCTGTTCAACAAATACGGCACGATCGATCTCGGCCCGAGCACCAACGGCGTGCGGCTGTTCTTCAACGAATCGCTGTCCGGCGTCATCAACTGGGGCATCGCGGCGCCGCTCTTCTCCATCAACTTCTTCGTGCTCGCCGCCGTCTTCCAGCGCTCGCTGGCGCCGCTGAAGCAGCTCGTCAGCGCCAGAGGCTTCGAGGGCCTCGTCGAACAGGCGGTGCGGGTGCTGCGCTGGGGCCTGTGGATGGCACCCGTCATCAACTCCTTCCTGCGCCAGTCGCCCGAGCCCTCCTGGTACAACCAGGACGGCGCGGTCCGCACCGGCGCCGCCACCGTGGCCAACCTGTTCCTGCCGGCCGGCAGCTTCAATCATTGGAGCGTCACGGTCTTCACCGGGCTCCTGGCTTACGATTGGCTGCGCGTGCTGATCTGGTTCGACCATATGGGGCTGCGCGTCGCGACCTTGGTCAACCTCACCTTCATCGGTGGCGACCGGCTCGACGAGGTGGCGGCGCGCTTCGCCGGCCATGCCGGGCGCACCCGCGTCATTCCGGAGGGCATCCGCCGCTTCGCCACCTGGGCGCCCCTGCTGATCCCCTTCTACATCCCGCACGGCGCGGATTGGGACCGCGCCTGGACGGGCGCCGAGGCGATCGGCAGGACGCATCCGCCCGTCGCCGATGCGGTCTGGACCATCGTGGCGGTCTATGGGCTGGCGCTGTTCGGCGCCGGCCTGGCGTTCCGGGCCATCTCGCGGGCCTGGAACGGCGCGCGGGCCTCGAGCGCCCCAATGCGGCCGGGAACGCCGGCCCGCATGCGGACCGGCCCCAAGTCCTTCGGCCTCGCCAACGGCCACATGACGACGACGATCGGCGTCGACGGCCGCGGCCATACGGCGGTGACCGGCACCGAGCGGCAGAGCCACCCGATCGACATCACCCGCCAGCCGCTCGATCCGCTCGACCTGCGCGGCCCCTTCCTGTTCCTGCGCGACGCCGACGGCACCTCGCCGGCCTGGAGCCTCGGTTTCGCGCCGATGCGCCGCGCCGGCCCGGATTACGCGGTCGGCCAGCCCGATCCCGCCACCATCCTGATGCGCAACTCGGCCGACGGCCTGTGTGCCGAGGCTCACATCTCTCTCGCCGACGGCGAGGCCATCGAACTGACGCGCGTCGTGCTGACCAACACGGGCACCCAGCGCCGGCGCGTCGAACTGACGAGCTATCGCGAACTCGCCGTCCACGAACTCGGCGCCTATCTGCGCGACCCCGACTTCAACGCGCTGCATGTCGAGAGCTGGTTCGTGGCGGCGCTCGGCGCCGTGCTGGCCCGCAACCGCCTGCTGCGTGACCCCGTCACCCACCGCATGTCGCACGAGACCGTGTTCCACGCGGTGCGCTGCGGCGCCGAGGTCGAACTCCTCGGCTACGAGGATTCGCGCACGCGCTTCATCGGACCGGGCGGCCTCGCCGCTCCGCGCGGGCTCGGGCCGGAGGGCCGGCGCGCCATCGACGACGAGGGCTCGCTCTACACGTTCGATCCCGCGGCGAGCCTCACGGTGGCGGTGGACCTGCCCGCCAAGGGCCGCATCGAGATCCTCTTCGTCACCGGCCGGGCGCGCAACGAATGGGAGGCGGCGCTCGCCATCGCCCGCACCTTCGGCCGGCCGGACCTCGACGCCATGGCGTTTCGCCTGCTGCTGAAGAAGAAGCGGCTCATCGCCCCCGGCCCGGCCCTGCCGGCCGAGACCTGGCCCTTCCGCTTCGAGACCGACACGCGGCTGGTCCTCACCCCGGCGACGCCGCGGCCCTGGGCGCATGTGCTCGCCAATCCCACGGGCTTCGGCACGGTCGTGTCGAACGAGGGCGAGATCCACAGCTTCAAGGGCAACGAGCGGCAGAACGCCATCACGCCCTTCCGCCTCGAATCCGGCGCGACGCTGCTGCCGGGGCAGATGATCGCCGTCGTCGACCTCGCCTCGGGCGAGGCCGATGCCGCCGGCTTCGTGCCCTTCCGCCGCCTCGACGCCGTCCATACGGTGGAATACCGGCTCGGCGCCGCGACCTTCACCAACCGGCGCGGCGACCTCGAACTCTCCCTCACCGTCTTCGTCTTCACCGACGCGCCGGCCGACGTCCGCATCCTCACGATCCGCAACCACGGCAACGAGACGAAGCGCTATCGCGTCGTGCCCTATTTGGAGATCGCGCTCGACCAGAGCCCCGGCGACAGCCTGGGCATCATCGACGCCATCCGCGACGAGGGCACGGAGGCTCTGTTCTTCGCCAATCCGCAGAACGATTTCCAGGGCGGATGGGCCTTCGCGGCGACGAGCCTCACCGCCGCCCGCACCGAGACGATCCGGACGCGCTTCCTGGGCTCACCCGGCCGCGACCTCACCGATGCCGTGATGATCGAGACGGGAGAGCCCGATCCGGGGCAGGAGGACGACGGCCGCCGCGTCGCCGCCTTCGCGGGCGAGGTCGAGGTGCCGCCGGGCGGCGCGGTCGACGTGTCGGTGGTGCTGGGCCAGTTCGCCACCAAGCGCGAAGCTCTGACCGCGGCCTCGCATCTGCGCGACCCCGCGGCGGCGCGCGCGGCGCTCAAGGCCACCGAGGCCTGGTGGGCCGAGCGCATCGGCTCTATCCGGGTCGAGACCGACGATCCCGGCTTCGACCGGCTGGTGAACCACTGGCTGCCCTACCAGTCCCTCGCGTCGCGACTCTGGGGCCGCACCGGGCCGAACCAGCGCGGCGGAGCCTTCGGCTTCCGCGACCAGTTGCAGGACGTGCTGCCCTTCCTGTTCTTCGACCCGAGCCTCACGCGCCGGCAGATCGTCATTCATTCGGGCGTGCAGTTCCCCGAGGGCGACGTGTTCAAATGGTGGCATCTCGCCGCCGACGGGCGCGTCGGGCTCGGCCAGCGCACCCGCGCCTCCGACCCGCACCTCTGGCTGCCCTATGTGCTGACCCGCTACATCGAGGCCACGGGCGACTGGTCGGTGCTCGACGAGCGCCAGCCCTATCTCGACGGCGCCGCGGTGCCGAACGGCGCCATGGACCTGCTGCTCGCGCCGCGCCTGTCGCGCGAGACCGGCGACGTCTACGACCATTGCCGGCGCGCCATCCGCTACACGATGGACCGCATGGGCGCCCATGGCCTGCCGCTGATCGGCACCGGCGACTGGAACGACGGCATCGACGCGGCGGGCCCCGGCGGGCGCGGCGAAGGCACCTGGCTCGCCTGCTTCGTCTTCGACATCGTGACGCGCTTCGCCCGCGTGGCCGACCATCGCGAAGGCCCCGGCGGCGGCGACCGCTACCGCGCCGAGGCGGAGCGGCTGGCCCGCGCCATCGACGGCGTGTGGACCGGCGATCATTACGTCTTCGACTTCGTCGACGACGGCCGCCCGCTCGATCCGCCCTCCATCATGGCGGCCGCCTGGCCGGTGCTGTCGGGCGCGGCGCCGCTCGACAAGGGCCGGCAGGCGCTGGAACACGGGCTCGGCGCGCTCGAGAAGCCGGACCGCATCCTCCTCGTCACCCCGCCCTTCGACGAGGGCTCCGACCCCTACCCCGGCCGGATCGCCGATTACCCACCGGGCGTGCGCGAGAACGGCGGCCAATATTCCCACGGCGCCTCCTGGGCCATCGACGCCTGGGTGGCCATCGCCGAGCGCTCCCGAGCGGCGGGAGACGCCGAGGGCGCGCGGGACGCCATGGCGCGCGCCGTGCGCTGCTGGCGGGCGATCTCGCCGCTCGGCAAGACAGAGGGGGATCAGCTCGGCGTCTACGGCCTCGCCCCGCACCAGCAGCCCGCCGACATCTACGACGGGGAAAGTTACGGCGGCCGCGGCGGCTGGAGTTGGTACACGGGCTCGGCGGCGCGGATGCTCTCGGCCGCCTACGCCCTGATCGGGCTGCGGATGGAGAATGGCCACATCCACGTGCCGGACGACCTGCACGTGCCGCGGGGTGATCTCAGGATCAAGCGGCTCTGGGTGAAGGGGGAGCTGCGGGAGGCGAACGAGGAGGTGGAGGAGGCGGTGTAGAGGGGGTGACCGAGCAAAAGTGATTGAAGTGGCGATCGACTGGTCCTACCAAAGGGCTTTGATCGCCGCCGCAAATCCAATTCAATTGAAGATTTAATCTTACTGTTATAT
>JAYVMK010000342.1:0-4361 GCA_043758995.1 Lichenibacterium sp.
AGGTTGCGGTAGCGAGACATGGCCCAGAGCGGGAAGAACTTGGAATAGCCAAGATAGCGCAGGTAGAAGACGCGCGGAAAACCCGTCCCGGTATAATGCGGTTCTTCCCAGAAACCATCCTCACCTTGCTGAGCTTCGAGGTAGTCGATGCCGCGTTTCACTGCCGGATGATCGACCTCGCCAGCCGCCATCAGGCCGATGGTGGCCCAGGCGGTCTGCGAGGCGGTCGTCTCGGAGGGCTGATAGGCGACGTAGTCGAGCGCATAGCCGGCGTCGGCCTCGCCCCAGCCGCCGTCGGCATTCTGGATCTCGAGAAGCCAAGCCACGGCGCGGCGCACCGCCGGATGGGACGGCTCGATCCCGACGGCATTGAAGGCGCAGAGTACCGACCAGGTGCCGTAGATGTAGTTGATGCCCCAGCGCCCGAACCAGCTGCCTTCCGGATGCTGCTCCTTGATGAGATAGGCCACGGCGCGGCGCACGGCCTCGCTCGACTGCATCGTCTCGCCGAGCTGCCCCAGCATCGACAGACAGCGGGCCGTCACGTCGGCCGTCGGCGGATCGAGCAGCGCACCATGGTCGGCGAAGGGGATATAGTTCAGGTAATAGGACGTGTTGTCGACGTCGAAGGCACCCCAGCCACCGTTGCTGCTCTGCATGCCGACGACCCATTCGACGGCGCGGTCGATGGCGACATCGTAGCGGCGCGTTCCGGTCTTGTTGCGAGCGCGGTCCATCGCCAACACCACGACGGCCGTGTCGTCGAGGTCGACGTAATAATCGTTCTTGTACTGGAAGGCCCAGCCGCCTGGCCGGAGGTTGGGGCGGCGATAGGCCCAGTCGCCCTTCACGTCGAGAACCTGGAGCGGCAGCAGCCAGTCGAGCGCCCGTTCGGCGGCCTCGCTGTCGTCGGGCGTGGTCTCGAGCAGCGCGTGCGCGGCCAGCACGGTGTCCCAGACGGGCGAGAGGCAGGGCTGGCAGAAGGCTTCCTCGCCATTCTGCGCCACCAGCTTCTCCAGAGCCGATTTTGCCGTGATCATGTCCGGATGGTCCTCGGGAACGCCGAGCACATGGAACATCATCACCGTATAGGCGATCGACGGATAGATGGCGCCGACGCCGTCCTCGCCATTGAGACGCTCCCGCAGGAACGCGACGGCTTTCTGGATGGCCGATTCCCGGCTCTTCTTCGGGAAGTACGGATCGACGACGTGCAGAACCTTGTCGAGACCGACGAAGAAGGCGCCCCAGAAGCCGACCTGATTGGCCGTCTTGGGCCAGCGCTTCACCGCGTGGGGCGGCACATGAAACAGTTCATCGATGCCGACCCGGCGTGGGTTGGCGGCCTTGGGCTTCTTCGCCATGAGCACCAGCAGCGGCACCACGGTGTCGCGCGCCCAATAGCTGAAGCGCCAGATGTTGATGGGAAACCAGCCCGGCGCATGCATGATCTCGACCGGCATCACCGGGACGGCCCGCCACGGCACGATACCGAAGAAGGCCAGCATCATGCGGGTGAAGATATTCATGTTCACGGCACCGCCGTGGGCCAGGATCGCCTCCCGCGCCTTCACCATGTGCGGCGCGTCCACCGGATCCCCGGCGATCTTCAGCGCGAAATAGGCTTTCACGCTGGCCGACATGTTGAGCTGGCCTTTGGCCAGCATGGGCCAGCCGCCGTGATCCTCCTGGATGCGGCGCAGGTAGTTGGCGGTGCGGCGCTCCATCTCGGGATCGACCTCGCCGAGGAAGTGCTTGACCATGATGTATTCCGCCGGAATGGCGGCATCGGCCTCGAGGTCGAAGGCGTAGTGACCATCCGCACGCTGCTCGTCGAGAAGGGCCGACATGGCGCGGCCGATGGCGGCATCGAGGCCGGTCACGTCTGACGGGGGGGACCATTTGACGGGAGCGGCGACTTGGGCGGCGAATGACATCAGGCGCTTGTTCTCGATTTTCTTCCGGCAGGGGACGGCAGCGCCGGTTTCCCGATCATGCTGCAGTGCGGGACGATGCGACCTAGAATGGCCAAAACATGTCTTCATGTCATATTTGCCGCCTGTCGTCCCCCCGGGAGTGCCTGTTAAGGTGAACCTGTTGCCAGTGTGGAACACCCGCCGAGCCCGCTTCGCGGTTCTGTCGCAAAAACCTGTTGCCAAGCCGTCCGAGACGCCTTAGGCACTCGATCAGCGGCGCCACGGAGCGCCGCTTTTCGATGGACCCGCCAGGCGGACATCGTCGAATGCGCGGTCGTAGCTCAGCTGGATAGAGCACCAGACTACGAATCTGGGGGTCAGGGGTTCGAATCCCTTCGACCGCGCCATTCTCGTCTAACAGTTCGCAATGTCGTCGGCTGTCGAAGCCGCTGCTGCTGAATCGGGCCACACCCGCGAGCAGTGCATGGCTTGTCCTGCTGCTGTCGTCGGATCGGTCGGTCGGTCGGTCAGACCACCGGCTTAGGACACCTGCGTAGGACCATCCGAGCGGTCTCAGGCGGCTATCGTCTCGACCTTCATCCTTTCCTACTGGCCTGATCGCGATCGCAGATCGGCAAAGAGCGTCGAAGGACGACTTAGTCATGACGCCGCGCGACGTGTGATCCGATCCGCCACCAGACATTGATCGACTGCATTGATCAGGAGGTCGACGGCATTGGTGCAACGCGCACCGCGCCGTCTTGACCTTCATCCTGGCGCGCTCCGCCACGCGTCGATTTAAAGGGAAACCCTGTCCATGACGCTTCTCAAGATCATGACCGCCGTCGCGATACTGGCCCTATCGCTCCCCGTTCTGTCTGGATCAGCTACGGCTGCGACCGCATCCAATTCGCAAGCCGGCGCCAACGGGCATACCAAGAACATGGAAAAGAACGTCGGGATGCGAAACAAGAGCTATCGTCATCATCGCTCGATGTAAGATCGCGACATCGCCGACGCTGGCCTGCGACGGCGTCGCAACGCCCAGTCTGATCGGAGACAGCGCGCAAGTCTCCGGTAAGGCCGCCCAAGAACACCATGCGGCCTGAGGTCGAGGAGTTGACTGTCGACATCGAACCATCGTCTCACGGCGTCGCGCGGACAGCGGCGCGGGAGATGGACGGCATGATGAGACGGATACGAACCCTGGTGGCAACTCTGGCCATCGTGTCGGCGAGTGCCGCCGCGGCGGAGGACGCCCCGGCCGGTGGCGATGCGGCGCTGGGCGAGAAGGTCTTCGCCAAGTGCAAGGCCTGCCATCAGATCGGCGAGGGTGCCCGCAATACCGTCGGCCCCGAGCAGAACGGACTGATCGGGCGCCATTCGGCATCGGTACCGGGCTACAATTATTCGGAGGCGATGAAGGCCTCGGGTCTCGTCTGGGACGAGGCGACGTTCAAGGACTACATCAAGGATCCCAAGGCCAAGGTGCCGGGGACCAAGATGTCCTTCGCCGGCCTGACCAAGCAGAGCGACGTCGACAACGTCTTAGCCTATCTGAAAACCTTCGGACCCGACGGCAAGAAGATCCCCTGATACCGCCCTACCAGGCGAGATCGGGGAGCGCGTAACGCGGGCGATGCGCGGCGTCCTCCAGGAACCGACTCAGGGCGTCGGGATCGAGCGTGCCGTCGCCCGGTCCCGTATCGTCTCGGTGGATGCCGTTCGTGATGAACAGGCAATCGAGCCTGTGGCGCACCGCGCCCGCGACGTCGGTCCGCATGCCGTCGCCGATGGCCAGAACGCGGGAGGCATCGACGGTCTCCCCTAGTCCTCGGCCCTGGCGTGCCTTGGCGGCCAGCGACAGGGCGAGGTCATAGATCGGCGCATGCGGCTTGCCGGCGTAGAGAACGGTGCCACCGAGGGCCTCGTAGCGCTCGGCCAGTGCACCCGCACAGAAGATCAGCTGATCGCCGACATGGACCACCACGTCCGGATTGGCACAGATCATCTCGATGCCGCGCTCGCGCATGGACGCATAGGTGGCCTCGTAATGATCCGGCGTCTCGGTCCTGTCGTCGAACAGGCCGGAGCAGATGACATGGGCGGCGTCGCGGAGCTCGCCGAGCGCGGGTCGGCTGCCCGTCCGGCTATGAACCTCGTCCATCAGCGCCCGGTCGCGCTCGGGACCGATATGGTAGAACGGCCCCTCCCCGCGCGCCGCGATCAACGCCACCGTGCTGTCGCCCGAGGTCACGATGTCGTCATAGGCGGAGCGCGGCACGCCGAGGGTGTCGAGCTGCGCCCGGATCGGCGCGTTGGGCCGCGGCGCATTGGTGATCAGCACCACGGTGCCGCCCCCCTCTCGGAACCGCGTCAAGGCTTCGGCGGGACCGGGGAAAGCGCGCTGCCCGTCATGCACCACGCCCCAGACGTCGCTGAGGA
>JAYVMK010000343.1:0-6853 GCA_043758995.1 Lichenibacterium sp.
AGACCTTGTTCTCCGCCTTGTCATAGGTGGCGTGGTTGCCGGTGCCGACCTGATCCTTGGAGATCAGCGTCACCGGGCCGTCGACCTCCATATGCCTGACCGAACTGCCCTGACCCGGTGCCGCGCCATCGGCAGGTGCCGGCGTGGCGGGCGCCGTGGCGCCGCCGGCACCGCCGGCACCGGGCTGGTCCCGCTGCAGGTCGATGTTCAGCACGGAGCCCTTGAGGGTCGAATCACCCTGCACCACCACGACATTGCCGCTGTAGATCAGCTTGTTGTCCTTGTTGAGGAAGTCGAGCTTGTCGGCGGTGATGTTGACGGGCTCCTTGGACCCGCTGCCGGGCAAAAGCGGCACGCCGGCCGAAGCCTTCTTGGGTGCGGCGTCGGCGGCCGCGGGCTTCTTCGGGGCATCGTCGCCGGGAAGCGCTAGGGGCTTCTTCAGCTTCGACGTCGCGAAAGCGTCCGATCCGCTGGCCAGGAGGGTCATCGACGAGGCTACCGCGAGCAGAAAAGCCGCGAGGACGTGAGGAATGGCGCGACCGTTCACTGTCCGGTTCCCTTCAGGCTGGAGGCCGTTTCGGTCGCGGAGGCGGCCGGAGTTACGATCGTATGGACGTGACCTTCGAAAATCACATGAGCGCCGTTGTCGGTCATATGCATGGAATCGGCCGTCACGGTACCGGTGGTCATGACCACGGTCAGAGGTTCGCGTGTATCCACGAGGCCGGTTTTGAATTCGATGAAGGCGCTGAGCATGTGGGCGTCGAGCCCCTTGTCGCTCGTGAGGTGGATGGCGCTCTTCAGCTGCATGGTCTCCTTGGAACTGTCGTAGAGACCCGTGGCTGAAAGGATGTGCACGATGCTTTGATCGGCCATCGTGACGTGGGCATCGATATCGTGAAGTTCGAGCAGGTTGGGGGTCTTGGCATCCTGCACCGCCGCACTCGCAACGAGATCGTACGGGCGACCGTCGCTGCGAAAGCCGGTGAGCTTGGGGTGTTCCATTGTGACGCGGCTGCCACTAAGCCCTACGCCGTCGATGGTGACGCCCGGAATGATGGCGCGGAACGGATTGAAAAAAGCGAACACGATGATCGCCACCGACCCGAGAACGGCCCCAAACAGGACCAGACGGCGCAGGAGACGCACGCGGGACGAGTGACGTCCCGCCGCGCGAAAAGCGTCGACGCGCGGGCCGGCTGCGTCGAGGGGATTGCCGACGTCCGCCCGCGACGCCCGTCTGGTTACGGCAGGCCGGCCGGCTGGGGTGGCGTAATCAGTCATGCGCTCGCAACAGAATGGACGATGCTAGGGCGAAAGTCTAGCTCCGCCCGCATGGCCAAGTTATGGCCGGAGGCACGGGTTTCGCATAGCGGAATGGTGCGAAGCTGGACCCGCTCCGGTACTACTCGTGCGCGAAGATGTCGTTATCCGGCCAACCGACCAGATCGAGATGCGCGCGCGTCGGCAGGAAATCGAAGCACCTCTGCGCGACCCCGTCCCGTCCCTCGCGAACCAGCATGACGTCGAGCTTGGCCTTGAGAGCGTGCAGGTGCAGCACGTCCGAGGCGGCATAGGCCACCTGGGCATCGCTCAAAGCGTCGGCGCCCCAGTCCGAGGATTGCTGCTGCTTCGAAATATCGACGGCCAGAAGCTCCCGGCATAATTCGCGCAATCCGTGCCGGTCCGTGTAGGTCCGCACCAGTTTGGAAGCAATCTTAGTGCAGTAGATATTCTCCGTCATGACACCGAAGGCCTTGGCCATCACGGCGATGTCGAACCGCCCGAAGTGGAACAGCTTCTTGACGGAGGCATCGGCCAGCAGTCGCTCGAGGTTCGGTGCCGCGGTCTGGCCTTTGGCGATCTGGACCACATCGGCCGAGCCGTCACCGGTCGAGAGCTGCACGACGCAGAGCCGGTCGCGATGCGGCTTCAACCCCAGCGTTTCGGTATCGATGGCGACGCTGTCGCCCGCCCGGTAGTCGAGCGGCAGGTCGCCCTTGTGCAGTCTGATGACCATGTCGGCTTTCGTCTGAATCGCCCGTCGTGGGCCGCACCGACCTTAGAGGAGGCGCGGCGCGGAGGGAATGAGCCGCCGGAGGGCGAAGGAGGACCGGCACGGAAGTCCTTGGCGCGCGACGATCCACTCATGATAGGGGTCGCGCGATGACGCCGTGGCGTTGGCCGGGGTACGGGACCCCATCACACGGGGACCTCTACCGGATCATGCGACTGACCTTCGTCCTCGCCAGCACGATCGGGGTCGCCCTGGCGGTCGCCATCGTCGGTTTCTACGGCTGGCACCCGATCGTCGAAGCCGTCGCGGCCGTGGGCTGGGGTGTCGTGCCTGTGTCGCTCGTGCGGGTCGGCGAAGCGGCGGGCGCGGGGCTCTGCTGGTGGCTGCTGCTCGACCGTCAGAATGGGCGCAATCTCCGCGCCTGTCTCCTGCTCCGCTGGGTGCGTGAATCCGTCAACGTTCTCCTGCCCGTGGCGCAGGTCGGTGGCGAGGTCGTGGGGGCACGCCTCATCACCTTCTGGGGCGTGTCGCAGAGTCTGGCGGCGGCCTCCGTGCTGGTCGACCTCCTGGCGCAAACCGCCACGCAATTCGTCTTCACGCTCATCGGCGTGGCGCTGTTGGCCGGCCACGAGGGTGGCGCTCCGATCGTGCGATGGGTGGGGCTCGGCCTGGCCCTGCTCGGGCCGGCGCTGGGCGCCTTCTACGTGGCGCAACGCTACGGCGGCGCCCGCCTCGTCGACAAGGGGCTGCGCCATTTCACCGACGATCCGCAATGGACGGCCGTCGGCGGCAGCCTCGACGCCATCAACGCGCAATTCCTGCGGCTCTACGGCCGCCGCGGCCGCCTCGCGGCCGTCTTCGGCATCCATTTCGCGATCTGGTTCTTCGGCGTGCTGGAAGTCTGGATCGCGCTACGGTTCCTCGGGCACCCGGTCTCCTATAGCACGGCTCTGGTCTTGGAGAGTCTGGGACAGGCGGTCCGCGGTGCCGCCTTCGTGGTCCCGGGCGGCATCGGCGTGCAGGAGGCCGGCTTCGTGGCGCTCTGCGCGGTGTTCGGCATTCCGGCGCCGGTGGCCGTCGCGCTCTCGCTGGCCAAGCGCTTCCCCGAAGTCGTGCTGGGCCTCCCCGGCCTGCTGGTCTGGCAGGGACTGGAAAGCCGCCGCATTCTGGTGCGACAACCACCACCGCGCGCATCGGAGGCGAGTGGCCACGGAGCGGAGGCCGATCTCGCGGCAGCGGATGCCTCGGGTCGAGCCGAAGCTCCCTCGAGTCTGCGATGAGGTCTGCCGGGGTGGATCGGTGTGTCCTCTGGACGAAACGACCGATCGTCTCAGGCGTGGATCGCCGAAGCGCCCGAACCAGTCGCGGCTTCGGGCGGCGGCGCGCGACGATGCGGCAGGGTCCGAGGACCCGAAACGATAGAGAACCGATGTTGAAGATCATGCGACGGAGCGCAGCCATCTGTCTCGGCGCCGCTCTCACGATCGGTAGCGCCAATGGCGCTGTCCCGACCTCCTCCCCGTCCCGTCTCATCATGACGGCCGACGCGGGTGGCGCCCAGAACGCCGGCGCGCGCGCGGCCGATCCGGCGGCGCTGGTCGTTCAGGACTTCTACGTGGCCCTGTTCGAAAGCATGCGCCACGCCAACGAATGGCACATGCAGGGGCGTTACGATCATCTCTATCCGGTGATGACGAAGCTGTTCGACGTTCCGGGCATGACGCGCCTCGCCGTCGGGCCGGATTTCGCCAATCTCACCCCCGACCAGCAATCGGCACTGCGCGACGCCTTCGGCAAGCTCCTCGTCGCCACCTTCGCCAGCACCTTCGACGACTTCAAGGGCGAGACCTATGCGGTCGACGCCGACGTTGCCGCGCGCGGCCCGGACAAGTTCGTGAAGTCGAAGTTCAACGGCTCGGGGGCGCCCGTCGACATCAATTACCTGCTGCACGGCAAGGGCGACGACTGGCGCGTCAAGGACATCTACCTCAACGGCAACATCAGCCAACTCGCCACGTGGCGGTCGGAATACGGGTCGACCTTCCAGACCAGCGGGTTCGACGGGCTGATGGCCGCCGTGAAGGCTCAGACCGACAAGGACATGAAGGCATTCTGATCGTCACTGCCCTCCTGCTCGTCCTGGCTGGGGCCGGCTGCGCCTATGCGCTGCTGGCCTCCTGGCTGGTGGCGCGCGACCTGAGGGCACTACCGCCGAGGCCTCGGACCGCAGAGGCGGCAGGGCGGCGGGGCGTGAGCCTGCTGAAGCCGCTTCACGGCGACGAGCCGGACCTCGACCGCAACCTGCGCTCCTTCGTGGTCCAGGATTACCAAGGTCCCGTCGAAGTGATCTTCGGCGTGTCGCGGCCGGAGGATGCCGCCGTTCCAGTCGTCGAACGGCTGATCGCCGAATTCCCCGACCGCGACCTGCGGCTCGTCGTCGACGACCGTCGGCACGGCACAAACGGCAAAGTGTCGAACCTCATCAACATGGCGGAGCGGGCGCGCCAACCCGTGCTGGTCTTCGCCGACAGCGACATGCTGGTCGCCCCCGATTACCTCGACAGGCTCGTCGTGGCGCTCGACGCGCCGGGCGTCGGTGCCGTGACATGCCTCTATCGCGGCGTTGCGGTCCCGGGCCTCTGGTCGCGGCTGGCCGTGCAATGGATCGACCACCACTTCCTGCCCAACGTGATCGTGGGCATGGCCCTGGGCATGGCCAAACCCTGTTTCGGCTCGACCATCGCGCTCCGTCGCGACACGCTCGACGCCATCGGCGGCTTCCCGGCCTTCCGCGACCGGCTAGCGGACGATTACGCGGTCGGCGAGGCGGTTCGTTCGCTCGGCCTCACGGTTTCTGTGCCCCGCGATCTCGTGCTCGGCCACACCTGCACGGCCGACAGTTACGCGGCACTGATGCGCCAGGAACTACGCTGGTCCCGCACCATTCGTTCGGTCGATCCAGCGGGCTTCGTCGGCTCGATCGTCACCCATCCCATCCCACTCGCCACGCTGGCCGTGGTGCTGTCCGGATTCGCGCCTGCAACCCTCGGGATGCTCGCCGCGTCTGTGACATCCCGGTTACTTCTGCAGATTATTGTCGGCTGGTCGCTGAACACGGGAACGAAAGGCCTTATTCTCGGCCCTGTCCGCGATTACGCGGCTTTCCTGGTCTTCCTCCTCGGCTTCTGGCCCGGTTCGATCGACTGGCGCGGAGAACGCTTCGCGCTGCGACACGATGGATCGATGACGGCGCCCGACAAAGCAGGTTCTTGATGCGCACTCTCTTCCTCCAGGCTCCCTCCTTCGACGGCTATGATGGCGGCGCCGGCGCGCGCTATCAGATGAAGCGCGAGGTGAAGTCCTTCTGGTATCCGACCTGGCTCGCTCAGCCGGCTGCGCTCGTCGAGAACTCGAAGCTGATCGATGCCCCTCCGCACAAGCTGAAGTTCTCCGACATCGCGCCGCAGGTGAAGGATTACGACATGGTCGTGATGCACACCTCGACGCCGTCCTTCGACAGCGACATCAAGACCGCGCAGATGCTGCGCGACCTCAAGCCCGACCTGAAGATCGGCTTCGTGGGCGCGAAGGTGGCGGTGGAACCGATGCAGAGCCTCGAGGCCTGCTCGGCGCTGGACTTCGTGGCGCGGGAGGAGTTCGACTTCACCATCAAGGAGATCGCCGACGGCCGTGACTGGTCGAAGGTCGACGGCATCACCTACCGCAACCGGGAAGGCGTCATTGTCGGCAATGCCGATCGTCGCATCCTCGAGAACATGGACGAACTGCCCTTCGTCACGCCGGTGTACAAGCGCGACCTGCAGATCGAGAACTACTTCGGCGGGTACCTCAAGCACCCCTACATGTCGTTCTACACGGGCCGCGGCTGCAAGAGCCGCTGCACCTTCTGCCTGTGGCCGCAGACCGTCGGCGGCCACAATTACCGCGTCCGCTCCATCGGCCATGTGATGGACGAGTTGCGCTACGCCCGCGCCGCCTTCCCCGAGGTCAAGGAGTTCTTCTTCGACGACGACACGCTCACCGACAACCTGCCCCGCGTCGAGGCGCTGGCCAAGGAGATCGGCAAGCTCGGCATCACCTGGTCCTGCAACGCCAAGGCCAACGTGCCGCGCGACACGCTCAAGGTGCTGAAGGACAACGGCCTGCGCCTGCTGCTCGTCGGCTACGAGTCGGGCAATCAGCAGATCCTGCACAACATCAAGAAGGGCCTGCGCACCGACGTCGCCCGTCGCTTCACCAAGGATTGCCACGAACTCGGCATCGTCATCCACGGCACCTTCATCCTCGGCCTGCCGGGGGAGACGAAGGAGACGATCGAGGAGACGATCAACTTCGCCAAGGACATCAATCCCCACACGATCCAGATCTCGCTGGCGGCGCCCTACCCCGGCACCTTCCTCTACAAGCAGGCGATGGAGAACGGCTGGCTCTACGACGAGACGCAGGATCTCCTGACCGCGGGCGGCACCCAGATCGCGCCGTTGAGCTATCCGCATCTCAACCACACCGAGATCTTCACCTCGGTCGAGGATTTCTATCGGCGCTTCTACTTCCGCGCTCCGAAGATCGCCTCGATCGTCGGCGAGATGGTGCGCAGCCCGGAGATGATGAAGCGCCGCCTGCGCGAGGGCGTCGAGTTCTTCCGCTTCCTGCGCGACCGCAAGGAAGCCGCCTAAGCCGAAGTCTGCCCTTCTCCCGTATCATGGGAGAAGGTGGCCGGGCGAAGCCCGGTCGGATGAGGGGACCGGCCGCGAGTCGAGATCCCCTCCTCCGTCATCGCTTCGCGATGACACCTCTCCTGCTAGCGGGAGAAGG
>JAYVMK010000344.1:0-6878 GCA_043758995.1 Lichenibacterium sp.
ACGGCTCATACCGCCAGGGAATCAGCCTTCAACGGGCCGCGCAACAATTCATTGCGCCTCGACTGCCGCCACCCGGCGCCGACCGCCTTACGCAACCCCTGGGTAATTACGAAGCCGGCATAGGTTTCAGAGTCAGGACTGAACAGGGAAAAACCCCCGTCCTCGTCCGACCCATTATCAACCATCTCGGCTCACGCTGCCTTGTGCGCCGTCGGACGCTTCGGTGGGATGGTCGGGGGGAGGCGAGCCGCGAACGAGGTTCCCCCCACGCCTTTCACATCTGCAGCCACTCCTGGAGCTTCGACCACCGCCGGCGCTGCCCGCCGTTCCGCACCGCCATGGCGATTGCCTTGCGCTGCCCGACCAGCACAACGAGCTTCTTGCCCCGCGTTACGCCCGTGTAGAGCAGGTTGCGCGCCAGCATGGTGTAGTGCTGCATCATCACCGGGATCACCACAGCCGGGTATTCAGACCCCTGCGCCTTGTGGATCGTGGTTGCGTAAGCCAGCACCAATTCGTCGAGCTCGCCGAAGGCGTACACCACCTCGCGCCCGTCGAACGTCGCCACGAGATCGCCTGCCTCCATGTCGATCCGCGCCACGATGCCGAGGTCGCCGTTGTAGACCTCCTTGTCGTAGTCGTTCTCGATCTGCATGACCTTGTCGCCGGGCGCGTAGGTCCAGCCGAACCGCTCGACCCGCACTTCCCCAGGCGGGTTAAGAACCTTCTGAAGCTCGATGTTGAGAGACCGTGCCCCGACCCCGCCGCGGTTCATGGGGCACAGCACCTGGATGTCGCGCACCGGGTCGAGTCCGAAGGCTTTGGGGATGCGGTCGCGCACCACGGCGAGGATCTTGGCGGCCGCGATCTCCGGCTCAGCCGCGTCGACGATGTAGAAGTCCGACCGTTCGGTGCCGGCTGGTGTCGCCTCGGGCATCTGGCCCTGGTTGATGCGGTGCGCGTTGACGATGACGCGGCTGGTGGCGGCCTGGCGGAATACTTCCGTAAGACGCACCACCGGCACGGTGCCCGAGCCGATGACGTCGGCGAGGACCTGGCCGGGACCGACCGAAGGGAGCTGGTCGACGTCGCCGACGAGCAGCAGCGCAGCACGCCGCGGCAAAGCACGGACGAGCGCCGCATCAGCAGCACGTCGACCATCGACGTTTCGTCAACCACGAGCAGGTCGCAGGCCAGCGGGTTTGTCTCGTCACGCTTGAAGCCGCCGTTCTTCGGATCGGTCTCCAGCAGGCGGTGGATGGTTTTCGCCTCGACCCCGGTGGTTTCGGTCAGGCGCTTGGCGGCGCGGCCTGTCGGCGCGCAAAGGGCGACGTTGACGCTCTTCGCCACCAGCACCTTCAGGATGGAGTTCACCAGCGTGGTCTTGCCGACGCCCGGGCCGCCGGTGATCACCAGGGCCTTGCTCGTGACGGCGAGGCGCAGCGCCTCGCGTTGGCTCGGCGCCAAGACGAGGCCGCCACGTTGTTCGAGCCAGGGGACTGCCTTGTTGACGTCGAGGACGGGCCAGGGCGGCTTGCCGTGCACCAGCAATTGCAGCCGCTCGGCGATGTCGCGCTCGGCGCGGTACAGGCCCGCCAGGAAGATGCAGCGGCGCTCGCCGACCGTGTCGGCTACGACGGCGCCCTCGGCCAATTCGAACGCCAACGCGGCGGTAAGTCGGTCGGCTGTCACCTCGAGCAGTTCGGCACCGGTGCGCAGCAAGTCATCCTCGGGCAGGCCGCAGTGCCCCTCGTCCATGGCTTCAGCAAGCGCGTAGCTGACGCCGGCGCGGACCCGCACCATGGCGTCCTTGGCGATGCCGAGCTTGGCGGCGATCTGGTCGGCGGTCTTGAAGCCGATGCCGCGGATGTCACGCGCCAGGCGGTACGGGTTCTCGCTGATGACCGCCACGGCTTCGGCGCCATAGGTCTTGTAGATCCTCACCGACCGCGACGTACCGACGCCGTGGGCGTGCAGAAACAGCATGATCTCGCGCACGACCTTCTGCTCGGCCCAGCCGGCAGCGATGCGCGCGGCGCGCACGGGGCCGATACCCTCGACGTCGCGCAGGCGTTCCGGCTCCGCTTCGATGATGTCGAACACCGCCTCGCCGAAGCTCTTCACCAGCCGCTTGGCGTAGGTTGGGCCGATGCCGCGGATCATGCCGGAGCCGAGATAGCGCTCGATGCCCTCCACCGTCGTCGGCGGTGTCGCCTTTAGGAAAGTGGCCCGGAACTGCAGACCGTGCGTGCGGTCGTTGGTCCAGGTTCCGGCGGCCTGGATCCACTCGCCGGCCGAGATCATCGCGGCATGGCCGATCACGGTGACGAGGTCGCGCTGCCCGCGGGCCTTCAGGCGCAGCACGCAGAAGCCGTTCTCCTCGTTGTGAAAGGTCACGCGCTCCACGAGCCCGGCGAGGTTCTCCGTCGGCGCTCCGGAGGATGAGGTCTGCGCCGGCGCGAGGCTCACAGCGGATAGGGTCCGGTGAACAGGTCCCCGAGCGCTCGACGCGCAAGATAGGTCAGCCGGCGGCGACGGAGATGCTCCGCCTTGTCGTGCAGCATGTGGCAGCGCTGGCAGAAGGCCGCGAGGTTCGAACCCTCGTTGTGCTGCGGGTCGTGGTCACGGTGAGCCGTCGCGAGGACGACGCGAGTGCTGCGAGTCCGCTCGTTCAGGCTGTGGGGTGGCGGCAGGCGACGCACCTTCCTGCCGTTTCCATCACGCCAGCGCTGGGCCTCAGCGTCCCACCAGCGGCCGTCCCCGAGGTGAAGCACCACGCGCCCGTGAGGTCGACCACACTCTTCGCACCGGCCCTTGGCACGGCGAAAGCGGATGGAGGCCGACAGTTCGCGCCAGTCGATCGGGTAAAGCCAGCGGTGGCACCGGCGGATCGGCATGAGGGGAAGACCCGGAAACGAGGACGCGAGATGGGCAGAGTCGCACGTCGAATCGACAATGTTAACCACGAGCGGGTCATGGTCGATCCCTGCCGTCGGGCCGGAGCCGATCCATGCCGCATCACCCGCCCACCCCTCGCGTTACGACCACCGAAGCGCTGTTCGCCCAGATCTGCCGGGCGACGCCGAAGGAGGCGCGCGACTTGTCGATGCTGCTGACCATGGTGGAGCGGGCGGCGCTGGCCCTGTCCTGCAACACCCGAACACATCTGCGGGCCCAGGGACGGGCCATCGCGAGCGCGTGCAGCCTGGCGAGCTTGGTGGAGGAGGGTGGGCAGGCCGGGCTTTCGCTGTTCGACCAAGCCGAGGCTGCAGCCGACACGTGGGGAGCACCCGTGCGGGAGGGCCGGCGTCCCGTGTCACTCGCCGGATAAGACCTCGCTCCGCCGCAGGATCCCCTCCGCTTCGGTGAGCGCCTGCCCGAGAAAGCGCGCCAGAGTGACGGCGCCGGCCGCCTCGGCCTCACGAAGCAGGTCGGGGACCACCGCGACAGTCGCCCGGGCTGCCGGGCTATAGTCGTCAAGCGGCTCGGCGCGTCGCTCCCGAGCCGCTCGTGTCGCCGATCGTTCAAAGACATGTGGGCGGCGCATCGTTCGGTCTCCGGCGGCGGCGGCACGCGCAAGCATGGGCTGTTGGGGCTACGTCGTCCAGGTTGGCACCCACCGCGTGGCGTCGCGTCAGCCTCGGCCACTCGCGCGCCCGGGACCAAAGTCTCCTCGATGATCTGACCTTCTCGTCGTCTGACCACTGAAATGCGGCCAGCAACCGACATTCACGCCGCCGCGCTAAGCAACCTGTCGCAGGAGTTCGCCACGAACGTCAGCACCGATGACCTGCTGCGGGCGCTGCTGGAGGGGCAGAGCGCTGGCTGAAAGAGATAGGCCTTCAACGACAAAGGTCAGGCATACTCGCGCGCAAGCGCGTAGGCACCCGTCAGCGCCGCGATTGGGATATGCCAAGCACTGCTGATGGTGCGGATCATCTCCAGAGTGAGAGCGCGTTTGCGGCTCAGGATCTCTGAGGCGCGTGAGGCTGATTCCAGAAGATCAGCAAGCTCCTTCTGCGAATGTCCCATGCTGTCGATAGCGTGGTTGAGGATGCCGATCGGGTCGACGTGCGGCACAGGAACATTCTTCCGCTCGTAGTCCCTCACAAGGGTGATGAGAACGTCAAGATGGTCGCTCTCCGAGGTGCCGGTCTCATACCTTGCATCATCAAACGCCATGATCTCCGCCAAAGCTGCAGCATGGTCCGCTTCGGTTCGGATCGGTCGAAGGTCTGCCATTACACGGTCTCCGGGTTGACCTTGCCGTACTGCGCATGCGTGCCGACAAAGCACACCATTGCCACTTGGGCTCGGTACTTGAAATGGACGATGAGGCGGAACTCGTTGCCCCTGATATTGAAGATGATGCGGTTGTCGCCAACGACGTCGGCGTTCGGATACGTTGCCAGCACGTCAGCAGGCGATGCCCACGCAGCGTTCTCGGTGACCTTGTGCCAAGCCATCAAAGGTTCCTCCGACCGAGGATGGCCAGTCCAGAAAGCTTTGAGTGTGGAGAGGGCAAGAACGTGCATCACTGCTTCTACGCCTTCCCAATTTGGGAAGCAAGACAAAACTTCCCAGATTGGGAAATTCTAGTGATGGTGCGCCTCTCAACGCCTAAAGCACAGGGCGCGCATAACCGTAACACCTAATTCACGGCTTCACGCTTACCAGAAATGCTTTCTGCAGCATCTCGCGCAGCACGTCGGCCATCTTGAGCCCTCGCTGCGCGCAGCCAATCTTCACCCGCATGCGGAGGCTGGCGGCACGTCGATCGTGAAGCGCTTCATGGGATCCTCGGCGTCCCGGCCTGTACTCCGAGGCGACCTGTGTGCGCCTGCGGTCGCCCTAGCAGGGCTTCGATGCCGCCCTGGAGCTGGCCCCTTCCGTCTCCGACGATGTGCTCGCTTTTCCACAGCACCCATCTCATTCCTTGTTATTTTATTCTGTATTTCGATCTTTTTGTCGAGTTCGACAAATCATTCCCCATTAAGAGAGTAAAACCGATGACTGATCAGTCCGACGACGCTCGCCGCCTCGCCACCTTCCGCCGCAACAACCTCTGGCGCCACATCAGCAGTACATCGTCTCAGATTGGCGCTATAAGTCTAGTCGCAGCCGTCGTGCATCCCCTCTACGGACTCCGGCTTTCTTGGTACGTCATCGTTGCGATGCTCGCGGTCAGCGCTGCAGCATACTCCTTCACTTTCTTCTGCCTGCGATTCATTGACCATTCTGTTTGATGCGCTTGCGCACTCTGTTCTGATCAATTCGTCCATCAAAATGCACTCCTGATCAAAGGCGATCCCAAAATGAATATACAGGCTTCCGCCCTTTCTTTTGACGGACGCGAACGCACGCCGACAGATCCCACGCTGTCCCGCGTCGCCAAATGCGGACGGCACACCACCATGCCGCTCGATAACGGGCCCCTCCTCAACACAGGGTCCGGCCTGCGCGTTGTGGCTTTCCTGATGAGCCGCTTCGCCGGGGATAAGTCGCTGTCGGACCTCGCGGTCGCCGCAGCCGTCTGTCGCGATGACGGAACCTTGGTCCATCAACTCGACGACATGCTCGTCGGTCTGCCTCCCGAAGCCTGCCTCGGTGTGACGGCTGATCCCGAAGCCTCCTGGCACAGAACGCTGCAAACGACTCTGCAGAATGTGGATGTCGTGGTCACCCCTGACGCCTGGGCTCAACGTCAATCCGTCGAAGCCGTTCACAACGGGTTCGCTCGCCTCGATTGGGGTTGTGCGCGCAAAGACATCGACTGGCACGGCGTCAGGTTGCCCTCCGACCGCCTCACCGATATCCGCATCCGCTTCGATGTGCTGCGGCGCAATCGGCGGGCCCTCGACGAATGCCACTTCGTCCTCGCCATTCTGACCCAGCCAAGTTCTCAAGGGCAGAAGCCGCCCCTCGCTCAGTTGCTGGCCTCCGTCGACGCCGAAGTCGTGCGCCTCTTCGCCGGCGACGTGCCCGCCGCACATATGCCGGCTCTCGAGCAGCGTGGCTATCGATGGTCGCCGGGCCAGAACGGCGCGCCGGTGGGGCTCTTCGTGGACCGCAAACAGGACGGCGCTCAGGCCGAGCGACGCTTCCTCGGGCGGCTGCTCGGCCGGGACGAGGCAGAGCTGCTTGAGCGCCCACTGCCGGCAGACCAGCGCTATCGCCTGCCCTGAACCCGGGCCGCCGCTCCCTCAGCCGTGACGGGGTCGTGCACCCCACCCGATCCCGCCTTGCCTCTTATCCCACCTCAAGGAGTTCTCGATGGTCCGAGATCACCGCCGGCAGAGCCACGCTTCCAAAACGGCGCCGACCGGCGCTCATGACATGCGGGGCGCCGCATGAGCCGCTCCCTCTTCGACTGGCTGAAGCTCCGGCTCGTTGCGTTTCGGACACGGCCGCCACCCGACGACCCCGATCGCATTCTGGTGGGCCTGTGCCGGGAGCTGACCGTCACGGTCCACGCGCTGCAGGTCCTGCTCGAGAACGACAAGCGCGACACCGACGAGATCCCGGGCTTCGACGACCTCGCCGACCGGGAGCACGCGCTCATCGTGCAGATCATCGGCATCCCGGCAACGGGCTTCGCCGGCCTCCTCTCGAAGGCGCAGGTCGCTCGCCTGCGCCCCGAGGTCAGCGGCTACGACGGTGCCATCCCCCTGGCCCTGTCCCTCGCCGACGACGTGATTCGGCTTGCTGCTACCGCTAGGAACAAAACATGAACAAAAATCCCATCAGCGATCGCAATCTCCCTCTGCGACATGGCATCAGGCGCGGCACCCTCATCGGCCTGCTGGGGCAGACTGGCGCTTGGTCGCTCGTCGGCGGGGTCGCGCTGCTCATCGACAGGTCCGACCTGCCTTCGCTCA
>JAYVMK010000345.1:0-2763 GCA_043758995.1 Lichenibacterium sp.
AGGCATTTCCTTTGTTGGGATTCCGGAGTTCCAGGCCATCGGCACGAACGTAGGGCAGATCTTCAGCGCGGTGATCGCAGGCCAGAAGCCAATTGACCAAGCGCTCACGGAAGCTCAGGCCGTCACGGACCGGGCCATTCACCAGGCTGGCTATCCCAAGTGACATTCTAGCGACACTGGACGAGGTCGGGCTATCGACCTCGTCACATGCGGCTCAGAGGAATGGTCGATGTATCTCGATAAGTATCAACTCAGTGGACGGACGGCCTTCGTCACGGGGGGAGGCCGCGGAATTGGCCTCGCCACGGCCGAGGCCCTGCTCGAAGCCGGAGCCAAGGTCATTATCTCCGACAGAGACGAGGGAATTCTGAACTCTGGTCGCGCCGAACTCGCCCGCAAGGGAAGAGACGTCGAAGCGGTGGTCCTTGACGTCACTGATGCGGCCGCCGTTGGACACGCCGCGGCGCGGGCCAACGAACGTGAGGGTGGTGTCGACATCCTTATAGCAAACGCAGGCATCGCGTGGCCAGACACGCCCGGCGAGGAAATATCCGACGAACTTTGGCATAAGATCATCGACGTCAACCTCAACGGCACGTACTGGTCCTGCCGCGAGTTCGGGCGGGCCATGTTAAAGAGGGGAAAGGGGGCGATCGTCACGCTTGGCTCAATGTCGGGTCTCATTTCCAACAAGCCCCAGCGCCAGGTTCATTACAATGCGGCTAAAGCCGGCGTCCATCACATGACAAAGAGCCTCGCGGGGGAGTGGGCGCACCGAGGTGTGCGCGTCAATTGTGTGGCTCCAACCTATGTCGACACGCCGATGTCGCAAGGCGGTTTCGACAAGCCAGACCTATTTCCCGTCTGGATGGAGAATACGCCTATGAAGCGGGTAGCAACCGCAGACGAGGTAGCGTCGTCGATCCTGTTTCTCGCTACCGACGCGTCGAGCGCGATGACAGGTTCTGTTCTTGTTATCGATTGCGGTTATACGATCTGGTGACCCTGAAAGGGGCCAGCCCCCCAAGTGCGCACAGGGATGCCGTTCGGACTTTCCCCTATCTGCTCACGCGAGTCACCGGTCGATTGCCGCACAGGCGAGCCGCCTCGCTAACCGGCGCCCGCCGGCCTGCATGGTTGCGGAGACAAACTCCCGAACACGCCGTGCATTCTGACGGCTCAGTTGCTCTCTCACCCTTCGTGGCCATGCTGATTTGAAGGGTCCCGCGGCAGCGATCGTGCATGCACGGACCGGTTTGTCCGTCGGCATCTGCGTCCGCTCGGGATTCTGAGCCTCGATCCCAAGGTCGTCGACACGATGAACGACCTGATTGCTCCGGCATTCGAGCGCTTCAACGAGCCCCAAAATTGGATCGCTTCGCCGTAGCCAGAGGGGCAGAGCTGCTTACCTTGGTTGATTGTCGAAACGCGGTGGGCGCGTAGGAAGCAAGTCGGCTCCTTTCTAGACGTCGCTATCGGGTCGCCTCACCTCGCCTGTTCGGTTTGAGGCCACGACGTCCAACATGACCAAATCGTGCTTGGTCGACGTGCGAGCAGGCGATTTGACTCTGCGAGGAGTTCCACCGATCGCTCGCAGGCCGCTTTCGTCTCAAGGGTGAGCCGCTGCGTTTCAACAATGTGCGCGCGCAATTCAGAAAGCAACTCCGTCGAGCCGCAATCGAGGCGGTCGGGCATATTGCGCCAGTATCCGATCGCCCCAACTGGACTGTCAGGGCAGACATTGGATTCTGCTCCCTTCCACCGCTGCCATCACTCACTTACGTTACAAAGTCAGGCGATAAACATCAGGTGCTGTGGATCAGGCTCATTCGAGCGGCAGACCATACGACTAGGCCCTGGTGGGCCGGTTTGGAAAATCGCGCATGCTTCCGTCCACGAAGGCGCGTTCCGGCCGAGTCGGGGCCACGTGGATTCGGGGGCTGTCGGGCCGATGCCGGATGCGGACCTGCTGGACCGCATCTGCGGCGTGCTCGGTGCCAGTCCCTTCCACGGCGATGCGCAATGCAACATGTGGGCGCGCCTGCGTTTGCAGGTTTTGCACACGCCACCGCGTGTTGAGGCTGTTTCGGCTTTTGCGCGAGCGCGGGCTTCGGGCACCGGCGCGAACGGGACCATTCGGGACCCGCAACCACGAAGGCACGATCATCCCCGAAACCATTGATGTCATGTGGGGACCCACATGACGGCCTGAATGCGCCACGGCCAAGCGACGATAATCACCGCCGACGACCACCATAACCCGAATGCGGGGGGCATGCCTCCCAATCTGGGGCCCGCTCCGAAGCCTTGGTGCCGATCCGTCAGAATATGTGTGAGTTTTTCAGCAGCTTCACCGAATCATCGTCCGGAGCCTGTCGACCCGGCACGATTACGGGAGCCGTTTCATCTCGCGCGGGTTCCAAGACGAGATCGCCTTCCTGGGCGCCAAAAGTTCGCCAGGTCCGTGCGGGCTTCGTTTGGCGCTTGGACCAGCGCTCGACGGTGGAGGCCCGCACGGCAGGCTCGTCACAGCCAGGGAGCGAGATCGTCGGATCTCCTAACTGCTGCCACGGTCCTGACGCGATCAAGCAGACGCGAACACCAAGTGGCACTCACCGTATTGTGTCGTGCCACCTCCTCCACCCGCGCAATGTAATTACCCAGGGGGTTGCGTAAGGCGGTCGGCGCCGGGTGGCGGCAGTCGAGGCGCAATGAATTGTTGCGCGGCCCGTTGAAGGCTGATTCCCTGGCGGTATGAGCCGT
>JAYVMK010000346.1:0-10049 GCA_043758995.1 Lichenibacterium sp.
GTCCTTGATCAGGATTCCCGCTCGGGCGGCCGCGCCGGTGCCGGCCATGATGGCCGTGGGCGTCGCCAGGCCGAGGGCGCATGGGCAGGCGATGACCAGCACGGCGACGGCGTCGATGATCGCCGCCTCGATCCCGCCGCCCGCCACGAGCCAGCCCACGAACGTGGCGAAGGCGATGCCGAGCACAACAGGGACGAACACGGCGCTGACGCGGTCCACGAGGCGCTGGATCGGCGCCTTCCCGGTCTGCGCGCCCTCGACCAGGCGCACGATGCAGGCCAGCGTCGTCTCGGCGCCGACCGCCGTCGTCTCGATGAGGAGCAGGCCGTCGCCGTTGAGCGATCCGCCGGTGGAACGGTCGCCGACGCCCTTGCTCACCGGCATGCTCTCGCCGGTGAGCATCGACTCGTCGACCGCGCTCTCGCCCTCGCGCACGATGCCGTCGACCGGCACGCGTTCGCCCGGGCGGACCACGACGAGGTCGCCGACCCGCACCACGGCCGCGCCGACCTCGACCTCCCGCCCATCCGCGCCGCGCACCCTGGCCCGCTCCGGCGCGAGGGCGCCGAGGGCTCGTATGGCCGCGCCGGTCTGGCGCTTGGCCCGGCCCTCGAGCCACTTGCCCAGCAGGACGAGGGTGATCACCAGGCTCGACGCCTCGAAGTAGAGGTGCGGCGCGTGACCGACGTGCGCCGTCGCGAGGAGGTATAGGCTCAGTCCGAAGGCGGCCGAAGTGCCGATGGCGACGAGAAGGTCCATGTTGCCGGAGCCGGAGCGGAGGGCGGCCCATCCCGCGCGGTAGAACCGCGCCCCCAGCCAGAACTGGACGGGCGTCGCAAGCGCGAGCTGGACCCACCCGTGCAGGGCCCAGTCGAGACCGAGCAGCATTCCGACCATCGAGCCCGCGAGGGGCGCCGAAAGCACCGCGGCCGCCAGCACCCGCGTCCCGTCCCGACGGGCCGCCGCGAGACGCCTGTCGTCGGCGGTTCCCGACCCGGTGTGACCGCCCTCGATCGACTTCTGCCGGACCGCCACGGCGGAGTACCCGGCCGCCCGCACCGCCGCCTCGACCGCGTCCGCGTCGAGGTCGGCGCCGGGCGCCGGACTCACGCTGGCCCGTTCCGTCGCGAGGTTCACCGAGACTTCGCCTACGCCGGGAACGGACCGGATGGACCGCTCCACTCGCCCGACGCAGGAGGCACAGGTCATGCCCTCGACCTCGAACGCCACGACGGACGCCGCCGGGGGCCGGACCGGCGTGGCGTCGTAACCGGCTGCCTTGATCGCGGCCTCGATGGCGGCCGGATCGACGGTCGACCCCGGGGCCGGCGTGACGCTGGCCCGTTCGGTGGCCAGGTTCACGGCGACCTCGCCGACGCCCGGCACGGCGCGGATCGACCGCTCGACCCGGCCGACGCACGAGGCGCAACTCATCCCCTCGATGTCGAAGGCGACGAAGTCGTCGAGGGCGGGAATGGTTTCGTGGCGTCGGGACTCGACGGCTGCCATGGCCATGATGACGGATTTCCGTTGCGTGTTCGACGACGGAGATGGGGCTTCCCACCGTGGTAAGGTCAAGGCCCCCCGCACTGAAAACTTCGCGCTTGACCTTACCACGGTGGAAGGCTGCACGATCATCCGAGACAGACTTAGGAGTTTCACATGCTGCGCTACAAAGTCGCCAAGATGAGCTGCGGCCAATGCGTCCGGGCCGTGACCGAGGCCGTCCACGGCGTCGACGCCGCCGCGCAGGTCGACGTCGACCTCAGGTCGGGCGAGGTCTCGGTCTCGAGCGCCGTCCCGGGTACCGCCGACCGGATCGCGAAGGCGATCGGCGCGGCGGGATACGATGCCACCCTGTTGGGCGCCGCGGCCTGACGCGGTCGGCGGCCGCACCGACCAAGGGAGCGCCGCCCACCTCATGACTGAAGGAGATCAACCATGAAGCTCATCGTCACTATGCTTGCCGTCGGCCTCCTCGGGTCGGCGTCCCTGGCCTCGGCCGAAGACATGAAGATGGACATGCCGAAGTCCCAGGCCGACGCGGACTTCGGCAAGGTGATGGCGAAGATGACGTCCGACATGGACGTCAAGACGACGGGTAAACCCGACGTGGACTTCGTCCGCATGATGCTGCCCCATCACCAGGGCGCGGTCGACATGGCCAAAGTCGAGTTGAAGTACGGGACCGACCCGACTCTGCGGAAGATGGCCCAGGACATCGTCTCCTCGCAGGAGAAGGAGATCACGGAGATGAAGGAATGGCAGGCCAAGAACGGCAAGTGAGGGTCTCCTCCCACCGTTCCACGGCGGACGCCGTCACCACGACGGAAGGCGACGGACCGCCGGCGTCGCGAGCCCGGCCCGGGCTCGTGGCCGCCGCCTACGCGCCCGTGCAGGTCGCCCTGCACTGGATCGTGGCCGCCCTCGTACTCGAGCAGTACGCGACGAGCGGCGCGATCGTTCGTACCCATACCGTCCACATGATCGGGCAGCGCCAGAGCCCGGTCGACCTCGTGCTGCACACGATGCACAACAGGCTCGGGCTTCTCTTGACGGCGCTGATGGCGCTCCGCCTGGGATGTCGGCTTTGGTTCGGTGCTCCGGCGCCCCTCACCTCGCGGGCGACGCGCGCCTGGACGCGGACCATCGCCTCCGCCGTTCACGCCGCCTTTTACGCGGTGTTGATCGTCGAGGGCGCGGCCGGGGCGGTCGCGACCTACCTGTGGTGGCCAGCCAGCATCCTGCACGTCATCCTATTCAAGGTGCTCCTCGGACTCGTCGGGTTGCACGTCGCCGCCGTGGTGGCCCACCACCTATCCGGGACGGCGGCGCTCGGCCGCATGGGACTGCGTTGGGTTCCCGCCCTGCGGGCAGGCCACAAGGTTGAATCACACCAGGCGAGGCTCCCATGACGTCCCGATCGAAGACAGGCCTCCGCACGGCGGCGCTGGTCGCCGTCATCATGACCCCCGGCGCGGCCCAGGCTCATCCCCACGTGTTCGTGACGGCCACCGAAGAGGTCCTGTTCGGGCCCGACGGACGCGCCAGCGGGGTGCGTCACGCGTGGAAGTTCGACGACATGTATTCGGCCTTCATCACCCAGGGGCTCGGAACCCCGGGGCAGGTCCTGACGAAGGAGCAACTCCAGCCCCTGGCGAAGACGAACGTGGAGTCCCTGGCGGAGTTCGGCTACTTCACCGTCCTCAAGGCGTCGGGGCAGAAGAGCGAGTTCGGCGATCCCGTGGACTACTGGTCCGAGCAGGGGCAGGATAAGCTCGTGACGCTGCACTTCACGCTGCCCTTGAAGCAGCCGGCCAGCGCCGGGCGCGCGTTGACGCTGTCGGTCTACGACCCGACGTACTTCGTGGCATTCAGCATGGCCGACAAGGACCCCATAACCCTTCAGGGCGCACCGTCCGGTTGCTCGGCCTCGGTTTTCAAACCGAAGTCTCTCGATCCGACCGACACGCAGAAGCTCAACGAGTCATTCTTCACGAACATGTCGCCCGGCGCCGACTTCGGCATAAAGCTGGCGGAGAAGGCCATCGTCGCGTGCCCGTAGGTTCGAAAGACGGGCGTAAAGCGGTGATCACGTTCCTCGCCACCGCCGCGATCGTCGCGATCGCCTGGTCGGTCACGTCCGACGTGGCCGTCGCCCAGGCCCACAACCCCTTCGGCGTCGGGATCTCCGAAGGCGGGGGAAGCGCGTCCGGCATCTCGGGCTGGCTGCTGGCCGAGCAGGCCAAATTCGAGCTCATGCTCTCCGGCGCGGTCAGGGCGGCCAAGTCCGACGGCTCGGCCCTCTGGTTCCTCTCGGGCCTGGCGTTCCTGTACGGCGTATTCCACGCCGCCGGCCCGGGGCACGGCAAGGCCGTCGTGGCCTCCTACATGTTCGCGAACGAGAGGGTTCTCAGGCGCGGCGTGATCATTTCCTTCCTGGCTGCGGCGTTGCAGGGTATCGTCGCGATCGTGCTCGTCGGCACCCTCGCGCTGGTCTTCCACGCGACCGCGCAGGGCATGAAGGAGGCCGCGCAGGTCACCGAGAGCCTCAGCTACGCCGGCATCTCACTTCTCGGTCTCAGCCTCGTGTGGCGCAAGGGCCGGGCCCTGCCCGGTGCGTGGCGGGCCTGGGTGAGGTCGAGGGAGGATGCGGCCATGCCCAGGGGGCTGGTCCAAGGCGCGGCCCTCTCCTCCCCCGGTGCCGTGTCACGCGCCGACGACGCGTCCCGGCTCGGCATCGCTCCCCTTACGTTTCGCCCCTTCCAACCGGCAGGCCAACGGGAACCGCTGACCTGCGTGGGAGGCTCCGACCACACGCACGGACCCGGTTGCGGCCACTTTCACGCTCCCGACCCCGCCGCGCTGGGCAACGGCTTCTCCTGGTCGAGCGCGGCGATGACCGTGGCCGCCGCGGGCCTTCGACCCTGCTCCGGCGCGATACTCGTGCTCGTCTTCGCCCTCGCGCAGGGGATCTTCGTGGCGGGCGTCTATGCGACCTTGGCGATGTCGCTGGGCACCGCGCTCACGACGAGCGGGCTGGCCACCCTCGCCGTCGTCGCGGGCGGGGTCGCGGTCAGGTTGTCCGGGAGAGGCTCCGCGCGCGGGGAGCTGCTCACCCGCGTGATTGAGACGGGCGCCGGAGCCTTCATTCTCCTCCTCGGCCTGGGCCTGTTGCTCGGCGTGGCCTCGGCGTCAGGGGCGTGACCCGTCGGCCGGCATCGAACCATCGGGCGACACGCACCCAGGCCTTCGGCACGCGCTGACCCGTACCCATCCTGGTCATCCGCACCGCGCGACCTGCGGGACGGCGTCCTCTGGATCGTGGCGACCGAGCCGACCGCGGTGTCTTTTCGATCTAAGGCAGCGGTCAGGAGCGCCGCCGCGGACGGATGCGAGCCGTGACGTCGAACCGCGGACTGGGCCAGGACAGTCGCTGGCCAGCTTCGAACACTTGCGCCAGCCTGTTGCCAAAACCCCATCGGACCGTGCTTCGGAGCGGGAGGCAGGCCACGGCCCGAGATGACCTCCGACGCGGTTCTCGCGCGTGACGCGCCCGTAAGAGTCCACCGAAGTCGGTCCACCTCGATGGCACGGGAAGGATCCAGGGTGAAGGCGGACTTGGAGAGTCCAGCCGACCTCACGCGTGATCCCCCTGCATGCCGTCGCCCCCGTGGCCGTCATGCCCGTCGTGCTGGTGCCCCTCGTGCCCGTGATGCATCGGGTTGCGGTAGCTCACCCAGATCAGGTAGGCCGCGACCGCACCGAAGAGCAGGTTCAGCCAGAAGGTGTAGTTCAAGCTGAAGTCCGTCATCTGCGCGCGGATGTCGGGCCGCGTCGCGGGGACGAGACCCAAGAGGGAGAACGCCACGTCCATCAGGAGCGCGGCGACGGCCATCGTCACGAAGAAGACGCCGCCGATGTAGGCCGCCATGCGCCAGCCGAAGTAGCGCCGGTACACGTCGAGCAGCGGCAGGACGATGAGGTCGGCGTAGAGGAACGCCAAGACGCCGCCGAACGACGCGCCACCGGCCCACAGCACCGCTGCCAGCGGAACGTTGCCGATCGAGCAGACGAAGGTGACGATCGCGACGAGCGGGCCCAGGACGGCGTCGACCGGGATCTGGACCCAGGGCGAGTACCCCGAGAGGAACAGCGCCTTCCAGATCCCCTGCGGCACGAATGCTGCCAGCAATCCCGCGATGACGAAGCCGAGCAGCAAGTCCTTCCAGAGCATGGACCACTCCATGACGAAGTTTTGGGCGACGAGGATCCGGGTCTTGGGATCGAGGAGGCGAGCCGACCAGGTCTCGCCCTCCGCCGTCCCGCTGGCATGCTGGTGACCCTCGGCCGCCTCGGGATGGACCCTCGCCGCCTCGACGAGCTTCTTCGGATAGGTGAGCCGGACGAGAAGGCTCATGATGGCGACCAGCACGACGCCCCCCAGCCACTCGCCGAGCGTGAACTGCCAGCCGAGCAGCAGGTAGAGGATGATGCCGAGCTCGAGGACGAGGTTCGTCGACGAGAACAGGAAGGCGAGCGCGGGGGTGAGGGCCGCGCCCTTCTTGAACAGCGTCCGCATGATCGCCGCGGAGGCGTAGGAGCAGCTCGAGCTCGCCGCGCCGGCGAGGGTCGCCGTCGCGATCTCACGAAAGCCGTCACGGCCCAGGGCGCGACGCATCTGGTCGGCCGAGACGACGGCCTGCAGGATCGACGAGATGGTGAAGCCGAGGACCAGGCTCCATCCCGTCTGCCAGAACATCCCGGCTGCCATGAGCAGCGCCTCGCCGATCCGCTCGATCACGTCATGCATCGGCAACGCTCTCCCGATCGACCATCGGGGCGAGCCCGATCGGCCGATGCCGCGCCGGTCCTCGCCCGAGTCCTACACCGGCAACACGCCTCCCACGTGGGAGGGTTCCCAAGGCAAGGGGGATCGGTCGCCCCGTCGAATGGCCTTGCACGGGCAACAGCTCGCGTCGCGGGAGGATACCCCGCCTCTGCTACCGGTCAGCGACGACCCATGTGGTTCGAGACAGGCTGAACTCGTCCGCACGGGTGCTGACCATTCGAAAGGTCGTCTCGAAGACACTGCCATAGTTGCTTAAGTGCATCACTCGCATTGAATTCTCATGACGAGTCAATACGGCCTTGACCTTCCAACGTGGCAATGGACGACCGTGATTCGTACGGCGAAGTGCCGGCCAGGTCGACCTCGGAGAACCGTTTGCGCCAGGGCTCATCCGCACTACACGCGACCCGGCCCGCTCTCGCCGATGCCTCCCAGAGACGCGCAGGTTTTCCGCGGTCGCTCACGGTCGCGAGCCTTGGACGCCTCCCATGACGATGTCCGGTGCGTGCTGCGCTCCGGCTTACGGTTTGCTTCCTGTCCGTCCTCGCGGCAGGGGCTTCGAAGGAGAAGCATGATGCAGAACCGACGGCCGGCGACCGGGCTCGTCGCGGCGATCCTCGCCGCTACGGCGGGACTGCCAGGCGCCGCCGCAGCCGGCGGAGACGACGCGGGCGCGTTGTCTGCCGCAGTCGCCAGTTCGCAGCGCACGCCCGCTAACGTGAAGAGGGACGCGTTCCGACACCCACTGGAAACGCTCGAGTTCCTGAACATCCGGCCCGGCCAGACCGTGGTCGAGGTGCTCCCAGGCGGCGGATGGTACACCGAGATACTAGCGCCGCTCCTCGCGGAGAAGGGCCACCTCATCGAGGCGGCCCCCACCAGCTCGAGCGCCAACCCGCACCTCCGCCAGATGGCGAGCGCCTTCGTGGCCAAGCTGGCGAAGAACCCCGAAACCTACGGGAAGGTGAGCATCGTTCCGTTCGAGGCCCCGGACTACGTGAGCATGGGTCCCCCGTCCTCCGTCGACGCCGTGGTGACGTTCCGCAACGTGCACGACTTCGTCTACTTCAACATTCACGGAGACGTGTCCGACGACGTCCTGCACCGGTTCTTCCGGTCAGCCTATCTCGTCCTCAAGCCGGGCGGGGTCCTCGGCGTGAGCGATCATCGCGCCCGGAACGGTGAGACTGTCAACGAGAGCATCAAGCTCGGGCGGGTGCCCGAGGAGTACATCGTGAAGGAGGCGCGAGCCGCGGGCTTCGAGGTCTCAGGCACGTCTGAGGTCAACGCGAATCCCAAGGACGATCGCACGTTTCCGGAATGGTTCCTTCCTCCGCTGCTCAAGGTCGCGGATCAGGACAGGGCGAAGTACGAGGCCATCGGCGAGGCGGACGAGATGGTCCTTCGGTTGAGGAAGCCCGACCGTTAGGTCCGAGATGACGAAGTAAACTTGGCCTACCTCCGCAATCCAACGACACCGCAAGAAGCGGATGCCGGCCCGTGGCGCTCGACTTGGCGACCCGATCGACAATCAATGCTTCGATCAGATTCTCCTCGACATTTATTTACTCGGAATTAACCACATTCATTCTATATAGAATTATAGTCGAAGGTAATCGGAAGCACTCCGCCTCATCCGCGGACGCGATTCAATAATTACAGAACGGCTACTTCCACCGCATCGCGTGACCCTGTGAGCCGAACCATGGCGATTCCAAGCAACATGTCGGCAGATTTCCGCGATACTACCGATGCCGAGGGCTGGCGTCGACCGACGTTCCCTTGGTCCGAGCGGCTCACGCTTCTCGTCTCCGTATCCATCCTATGTTGCGGAGCCATCGGCCTAGACCTGTTGGAACGACCCTCGGTCGGCAGCTCCGTCGAACCCGCCCTGCCCCAGACGCAGGCCGATCCGCTGGGGTCCCGCCGGTCAGTGCGCGACGTGGGTACGGACAGCGCGGGACAAACCGTGTCGAAGAGCGAGGGCCCAGCGTCGGAAAAGGCCTATTGGCCAGGGCTGCTGCTCGACCCTCGAACGCTCGTCTCTCGTCCGAATACGTTCGCGCAGATGGGCGTGCAGACCGCTACGCTCGAAACCGGCTCCGCCCGCACCTGGATATCGGCACCGTCGGACGAGGGCCGCTCCGCCTTCGTGCCCCGTCCTACGATCGAGGTCGATCAGGCGGGTCCACCTGTGGCCCCCCTGGCGCCGGACCAAACGATGGGGACCATCCCCAATCCGGTCCGGAGCGAGGGCGTGACGGCGCCGACGCGCCTTGCAGCCCTCACGGACGCCCCCGTACCGACGCCTCGCCCGCATGACCTACAGGCGCCCTTCAGGCGTGCGTCGGCTCCGGTGCCGCAGCGACGGGAGGCAAGGTCCGACCTTCCGCCACCGCGGTCGGCCGTCCCGGACGACCGTAACTTCTTGGAGAGGTTCCTGGGCTTTCCGACGCAGGCTTCCGTGCCGAAGCTGGCTTATGCGGCACCCGACAACGGGCTGTTCACCGGTTGGCGGAGCGCCTCTTCGAACGCGCTCTCATCGGACGATGCGACGGCGATCTACGACATCTCCGCCCACTCCGTCGTGCTCCCCGACGGGTCGGTTCTCGAGGCCCACTCCGGACTGGGCACCATGCTCGACGATCCCAGCTCGGTCAGCACGCGGGACCGTGGGGCCATCCCGCCGCAGGTCTACAGTCTGACGTTGAGAGAGTCGCTCTTCCACGGGGTGCAGGCCCTACGGCTCACCCCGGCCGGGCGCGGGAGCGTGTACGGACGCGATGGCTTCCTCGCGCACACCTACATGCTGGGCCCGAGGGGAGACTCGAACGGCTGCATCTCCTTCAAGAACTACCCCGCCTTCCTACAGGCCTACCGACAGGGGCAGATCAAGCGCCTGATCGTGGTCGCCCAGCGGTAGCAGCCGGCGTCGCGCGTGCTCACAACACCTCGACGACGCTTGTGACCGACGAGCCAGGGCCCAGAACACCGCAGGCAATCGTCCGTGTCGGAGCGCGTCACTCGATGAACCGGTATCGAAGAAGCCCTCCGTCGCGGCGCTCGTCGGCTCGCCCCTCGTCTCCGTCGAGTCATGCTTCGACGCGAACCGGTTTGATCGCAAAGGTGAAGGCAGGCGCAGCGCGGGGCTCGCCCGCGCGGGACGGTCTTGGCCCCTGCCGCTACAGCCTCACTCCCCCCTTGACCTTCCAACGTGGCACCCTGTGACACTCGCCAGCGGTCGGCCCTGGATCCGACCGCGTCGACGTCGGAGTCCGACTTGCGCCAGCGTGAACCCGAGATGGCCGGCCCGCCGTCCGCCTGCGACGGCGCACTCTGCGACCGCGGCAACGTCGCCGGCGCGAACGGATGCGTCTCGCCCGCCGTCATGGCCCAGCTTACCGCCAGGGCCTCGATGGGCTGCTCACACCTCACCGCTCTCGCTCGCGCCGCCGACCCCGGCTGGGTTGCCCCGCACGGATCTTGCGAGGGCCGGCGATGACATTCTCCGAATCGCCCTTGGATCGGACGGTCCAGCGCCTCACCGCGGGCCTCGAGCCCGTCCGCAAGCTTCGTGCGCCCGGCCTCCGAGCTGCCACCTGGCTATCGATCGTCGTGGCGGCGGGACTCGCTCTCGCGTCGATCGCAGACGTCGACGCCGTCGCGGACCGGCTCGCCGGCACGGGCGATCTGGCGC
>JAYVMK010000347.1:0-4777 GCA_043758995.1 Lichenibacterium sp.
CAGATTTCGGCTGAACTGATGCTCTAAAACCTCGACCTCGTGGTCGAGCGTTTTTTGCAGCCGGGTCATCAAATCGCTGGCCGCGATGTCCTGCTTCACCCGGTAGGAGCGGCCGTAGAACCCGCGCTCGCGCCAGCCCGACAGGTTCAGAACCGTTTCGCGCAGCGTCTTCGATGGGATCGTGCCGGTATGGACCGACACGCCGCCGACGCGGCGCCCGCGCTCCACCACCAGGACGCGCCGCCCGAGCTTGGCCGCCTGGACGGCTGCGCGTCGACCCGATGGGCCGGAGCCGATCACGATCATATCGAAGTCGGCCATGGTGGACCCGTTCTCCCGCATCCGGCCGAAGCCGGCTCACCCCGACACTAGCCCTTTCCGACTGGTGCGAGGCTCACGGAATGCACGAGGCATGCCGCATGTCTCAGCCCGATGACATCGCGCCCTGTTCGATGACCGGTCCTCGCTTGGCCGTTTGCCTGATGTGGAGGTCGCTAGACCTGCGCGTCTTTGGCTGGGGTGATGCGGGCCAGAGCGTTACCGCCGAATCCATGGCGGAAGCAGCGCGCGCGACGTCATAGTGTAGCTGCGAGTTCATCCAGAACTGCGGGGTGATACGGAACACACGGCCGAGCCGGATGGCCGTGTCTTCGCTGATGCCGATGTCCTCTGCAACGATGGGCTCGATGCGCGTCCGAGCAAGGCCGCAGGCCTCTGCGACGCGCCCCGCGGTCAGCCCCAGAGGTGCGATGAAGTCTTCACGCAGGATCGATCCGGGATGGACCGGACCGAAGGTGCCGACGCGCCCCTTGCTGTCGAACATCGGGTGAGCTTTGAAAACAGGAACGCGAAAATTAGCTTGCGACAAACGACTGGTCGCGCACGAACATTGTTGCGAGCCCGGAACACGTCCAGGGTCGCTTCGGACAACTTCAATCGCCCGCCCGCGCCTGCTCGATCGCGTGCTGCACCACGTCGAAAGGCTGAGCGCCGCTGAGGAGATAGGCCTCTCCCGCGCCGTGGCGGATGACGAGGGCGGGAACGCCGCCGATGCCGAGCCGCATCGCCTGCTCCTCCTCGGCCTTGATGCGCGCCTCGAGGGCGGGGTCGTCGAGCGCTCGATGCAGGGCGGCGCTGTCGAGACCGGCCAGTGTGGCGATATCGAGCAGCACCGACCGGTCGCCGATGTCGAGGCCCTCTTCGAAGAAGGCCCGGAACAGCGCCTCGTGGACGGCGTCGAAGGCTCCGGCGGTCCGGGCGAAGGCGGCCGTCATGGCGGCAAGGCGGGAGCGCGGCTGTACGGGCGGAAGGCGAAGCACCAAGCCGCGATCTTCCGCCATCGGGTAGACGGCCGTGTCCCAGACATTGAGGAGATAGTCACCTTCGGGGTCGAGCAAGGGCTGCGGTTCGGGCCGCAGTTCGAAGGCGCGCCACGACACGTCGACATCGAGTTCTTTGGCGGCTCGGCGCAGTTCCGGCAGCGCGAGGTAGCAGAAGGGGCAGACGTAGTCGCTCCATACCAGGATGCTGGTTCGTGTCGCCATGACGGATCTCCTGGGTCAAGGGGCGGACTTTCGACATCGGCAACGCCGCGGGCAGGGCGGGGTTGCGCCACGACCGGGTTGCGGCCGTCACGCTGCAGTCCATCTGCGAAGCACGAGAGGGAGGCAAGCGGGTGAGCAGCGACAAGGCGTGGAAGCAGGTCAAGGCCGAATGGCACGATGTCGTGCTGGTCTGCCGGAAGTGCGCGAAAAAGCTCGACGGCGGCTTCGGTCCCGACGGGGACGAGAGTTTCGCCAAAGCTTTGCGCCACTCTCTCGATGCCGGAGAGATGCGAAAGCTCAAGATGCGGCGGCGCGAGATCGCCGTGGTCGAGGTCGGCTGTCTCGACATCTGCCCGAAGAAGGCCGTGGTGGTGGTCAAGGGAAGCGACCCGACGGCGATGATGTTGATCCCGACGGGCGCCGATATGACCGAGGTCAAGGCGCGGCTGGGGCTGCTCGCCGGACAGTCCCCGGAATACGCGTAGACCGCACGGGTTTTCTCGACGGTGAGGCTGCGGCACGCGCCTCCATCGACGCCGAATCCGGATATGAGGCGAACCATGTCGACAACCTCCGTGACCGCCATTGCCATGACGGCCTGCTTGGCCTTCACCGGAGCGGTGCTCGCCCAGGGCGCGAGCACGGCGGCAGGCGCCAGTCCCACGGGGACGAACGGCGCGGGAACCCCTAAGGCAGGGCTGGGCGGAGCAGGCACCGGCGGCACAGGTCCGGCCGAGCCGGGAGTCGTACCGCCAACGGGATCGAGGGCCGGTGCATCCGGTCTCACGAAGGTGCCGCCGCCGCCGATGGACGGCACGTCGGGGGCCGTCGGGACCGCGATCGGCACCGCCAAGTAGAGCCATCGAAGCGCGCGGCAGCATAGTGAACGATGGCCGGGCGACCAATGGGCCGCGCGCGTGGGAACCTCGGCCCCGGCCTGTGAAACGAACCTGACGGACTCCCCAGGCGTTGCCCGCCAAGACCCGCACCCGATAGGGTGACGGCGGCACAAACTCAGGGAGAGACGATCGTGAACAAGCCCGTCGTGATGGTGGCCAGCCTGCTGGCCTTGCTTGCCCTGACCGTGGCGGCGGAGGCCCAGGGCATCGTGGGAGGAGCCCGGGTCGGCGCAGCGCGCGGCGAGCGTGCCGCCGGCCCGGTTGGCGGCGTCGTGGGCAGCGTGGTCGGGGGAGCTGTCGGCGGCGTCGTCGGCGGAGCCCGTGGCGTGCTCGGCTTGCCGCATCGCGTCTACCGCGGCCGGCCCGTGTACCGCAGCCACCACCGTCGGCATCGCTAGGCGATCGCAGCCAGCGATACCGCACGGCGGTCCGCTATGGCCGCAATGCCGTGCTGCCTCTGGATGAACCTCCGCCAGACCTGACGACTCTGGACATCACGCCGAAGTAAAGGGTCCGACGCCTGCCGCAACCCTTCCATGCCCAAGCCCGAAGGTCGGGACTTGGCCGTCTTGGCGCCGCAATCGAAAGGCGATTGTCACTCCCAGACACATCACCTTCCCAGGGTCTCATCCATGATCATGTCTCCGGCTCTGCAAGTTCTCCGCGTGAAGCTCACGGCCGTCGCCATCGGCGGCATCCTTCTGACGGCGGGCCATGCTGCGGCCAAGAATCACGATTGTCAGTCGTTCCAGCTGCGGGCCGGTGCTGTCGCGCTGCATGACCGTGCTCCCGGTCCGGCGCCGCGCGACGCCGATTGAGGCCACCTCCGGCCTGACCGGCTGCTGAAACGACGAAGCCCGCGACACGATGCGATCGTGCCGCGGGCTTTGTCGTTTCAGCGTCTGGCGTTCAGCGTGCCGACTTCTGACGCGCACGCCGTCGGTCGATCCGCGCCGACCTCACTGCGCCGCGGTGGCGAGCCCCGCAATCGCCCGGCGATGGGTTGGAGTCATGGCGATCCCGTCCTTGTCGAACAGCCGCGCTTCCTCGGTGGCGATGGCGAGTCTCACGCGATCACCGATCCGCGCCGTGGTGCTGCCGGCCGTCTTCACCGTGATGAGGTGTCCGTCGCCGACGTCGACATAGACCAGAGTCTCCCCGCCGAGATGCTCGACCACTGCCACCGTCCCGCCGAGCGGGCCTTCGGGCGCGATGATCAGCGTCTCGGGCCGGAAGCCGACCGTGCAGGCGGCGCCGGGCGTGGCATTGCGGGGCTCGACGGGGATGGTAGCCAATCCGCCGCCCGGAAGCTGAATTTCGACACCGCCCGCCGCAACGCCCTTCACGGTGGCGGGGGTCAGGTTCATCTTCGGCGAGCCGATGAAGCCCGCCACGAAAGTGTTGGCCGGGTAATGATACAGTTCGAGGGGTGAACCGACCTGCTCGATCTTGCCGGCGCGCAGCACTACGATGCGGTCGGCCATGGTCATGGCCTCGATCTGGTCATGGGTGACGTAGATCATCGTGACCTTGAGCTCGCTGTGCAGGCGCGCGATCTCGATGCGCATCTGCACGCGGAGCGAGGCGTCGAGGTTCGACAGCGGCTCGTCGAAGAGGAACACCTTGGGCTGGCGGACGATGGCGCGGCCGATGGCGACGCGTTGGCGCTGACCGCCCGACAGCTGGCCGGGCTTGCGGTCGAGCAGCTTCTCGAGCTGCAGGATCTTGGCGGAGGCCATCACCTTGGCGTCGCGCTCGGCCTTGGGGACGCCCGCGAGCCGCAAGGCGAAGGCCATGTTGTCGGCGACCGACATGTGCGGGTAGAGCGCGTAGCTCTGGAACACCATGGCAAGGCCGCGGGCATCGGGCGGGACGTCGTTGACGACCGCATCGTCGATCAGCAGATCGCCGGCCGTGATCTCTTCGAGCCCGGCGATCATGCGGAGCAGGGTGGACTTGCCGCACCCCGAGGGTCCGACGAAGACCACGAACTCGCGGTCCTGGATGGCGAGATCCACGCCCTGGATGATGTTGACCGGGCCGTAGCTCTTGCGGACGTCCTTCAGTGTGACGGTAGCCATGGCAGGACCCTTACTTGACGGCGCCGAAGGTGAGGCCGCGGACGAGTTGACGTTGAGTGAGCCAGCCGAAGACGAGGATCGGCGCGATGGCGAGCAGGGAGGCGGCCGAGAGCTTGGACCAGAACAGGCCCTCAGGGCTCGAGAAGCTGACGATGAGCTGCGTCAACGGCGCCGCCTTCACGGAGGTCAGGTTGATGCTCCAGAAGGCCTCGTTCCAGCACAGGATAACGGAGAGCAGGGCCGTCGACATCAC
>JAYVMK010000348.1:0-3629 GCA_043758995.1 Lichenibacterium sp.
CCCGACGGCGGCGTCGCCATGCTCGGCTTCGAAGGTCCGAAAACCCGCCTGTTCGAGGATGTCCGCCACGTCCATGCGGAGAAGCTCGTCATCGTCGACCACAAGGGCGTAGGGTCGGAAGTCATCCTGAGGCATCGTCATGGGGTGCGAATGCGTGGTCGGGTCGGAAGGTTCAACCGGCATCGAAGCGCCTTTGGGGCCCGTCATGTCGAACGGAAGCGCGCCGCGCTCCGCCTTGCGCGGCCTGACGCTGTCGCGCGCCCGCCATGCGGCGGCTCGCCACCGTGGTCGCCAGTCGATTCCGGCCCGAGCCGCCCCATGTTGGAGGTATGACAAACCTTAAAGTGTGGTTCGATGGCGGTTGTCCGCTGTGCCGGCGCGAAATCGCCCTGATGCGACGGCTCGACCGGAAGGGCGCGATCGACTTCGTCGATCTCGACGGCGGCGAGGCCGACTGCCCGGTCGACCGGGGTGAACTCCTCCGGCGCTTTCATGCCATGGAGGACGGGCAGGTCGTATCGGGTGCCGCCGCCTTCGCCGCCATGTGGCGCGCCATTCCCCGGCTGCGCCCGCTCGGCCTCGCGGCCCGCCATCCGCTGGTCCTGGCGGGGCTCGAACGGCTTTACGTCGGCTTCCTTCGCGTCAGGCCCAGGCTGCAGCGGATCATTCTCCGCTTCGAACGCGACCGGGCGGCGGCCTGATGCCGACGGAACGCGAGGACGTCAGGCCCGCCTTTGTCGCGACCCGGGCCGAGGCCCTGCGCCGGCTCGGTACCTTCCTGCCCCGCGCCGGCCGGATCTATGCGGAGCAGCGCAACACCGACGCAGGCCCGCAGGGCGAGCGGAGCGTCTCGGCCCTGTCGCCCTATTTGCGCTACCGATTGCTCACCGAACGCGAGGTGATCGTCGCCGCGCTCGACCGCCATGGGCCCGAGGCGGCCGGTCAATTCGTCTCCGAGGTCCTCTGGCGGACCTATTTCAAAGGATGGCTGGAGCAGCGACCGGCCGTCTGGAGCCGCTTTCTCGCCGAGCGCAATGCGGCACAGGAGGCGATCCGGCACTCGGGCGGGCTCGCCCGCGCCGTCGCCAGCGCCGAGCACGGGCGCACCGGCATCGCCGGCTTCGACGATTGGGCGCAAGAGCTCGTGGAGTTCGGCTACCTGCACAATCATGCGCGCATGTGGTTCGCCTCGATCTGGATCTTCACCCTGCGCCTGCCTTGGACGCTGGGGGCCGACTTCTTCCTGCGCCATCTCGTCGACGCCGACCCGGCGTCAAACACGCTGTCCTGGCGCTGGGTCGCGGGATTGCAGACGCCCGGCAAGACCTATCTCGCCACCGCCGACAATATCGCGCGCTACACCGGCGGGCGTTTCAGGCCGCAAGGGTTGGCCACGGATGCGAAGGCGCTCAGCGAGGCACCCTTGCCCGGCCTTCGCGCCTTGCCACTGCCCGCCGCCGTCCCGCCCGGCCCGGCCCTGCTGCTGATGCATCCCGAGGATTTCGGACCGGAGAGCGTCGTTCCGCCCGGCACCGAAGTGGCGGGCGTGCTCTCGGCGACAAGTGGCTCGGCGCATTGGCCCTGGGGCGACGCGGCGCGCCGCTTTGTGGTTCGGGCGGCCGAAGATGCCGCCGGACGCGCCGGCACCACCTTCCAGTGCGCCGCGACCGTGATGGACAGGCTGGAGGCGGCGGAGGTGCTGGAAGCGGCCGCCGCTGCAGGCGCGACCTGGGTGCTGGCACCCGAGGCTCCGGTCGGTCCGGTCGCCGACGCGCTCGCCGACCTCGTCGAGCCCCTGGCTCAAGCGGGAGTGCCATTGATGCGAATGCGAAGGCTGTGGGACGATGCGCTCTGGCCGCTCGCCACCAAGGGTTTCTTTCCCTTTCGCCAGCGGAGTGCGGCCGTGCTGGAGGCCGATGGCCTGAGGCTCTGAAGCGGGCCGCGGCACATGGCGCGATCCGGGCTCGCAACTCCCGAGGTTCGGCTCGGGCTCCTCGCCGGCTTCGACGAGGCAACCGCCATCGGGTCCGGACGGTTGCTCCTGCCTGGACGAGCGGAGACGGCGCATGGACTACATTCTGACCAACCTGGGGTCGATCCTCGCCGCTTCCGTCGCCGGGCTTGTTCTCAGCCTCGTCTATCACCGGATCGCCAGGCGGCCGGGAGATCTCACCCCATCCGGATCGCTCGGGCTGCTCGTCACGGCGGCGATCGCGGAATTCTGGCTCGCCTGCATCCTGGCGGGTGCGCTGATCCTCGCGCCACAGCAGGCCGGGGCTTGGACGATGGCGATCGGCAGCGCCGTGGTGATCTGGATCGGCTTCGTCCTGCCGACCCTCGTCGCAACCGAAGCGTTCCGGGGTGTGCCAGCAGCGAGAATCGTCGCCGACAACCTGCATTGGCTCGTGGTGATGGTCGCTCAAGCGGTGGTGTTGCACCTCGCCGGTCTCACGGCGCCGCACGTTTGAGCTTTAGGACGTCGAAGGACGCGGCTCAGTCACAATTGGCGCTGGAAACCGTTACGCCGCTACAGGCTTCGAGGCGCATCCATTCGTTGGACATCCTATCCGGCAGTTCCAGGCTACGCTCGTCGATCCGATCGAGATGGCGCCGCTCGAGTGCGACGCTGCGTTCGCTGCGCGACAGGCCAGCGGGGCGAAAGTTCCGCTCGTCGTCGGCGACCGCATAGGCTTCTTCGGTCATGACGCGGGCGAGTGTGGCACAGTCCCTCGGCGACAGGCGGCAGCCTGCCGCGGCAGGCGGCGCCGCCACCAGGACGGCGAGCGTGACGACCCAACGCATCTCGACCCTCCGCGTCGACGACGATCCCGGGCGTCCAATGCGCCGGCTCGGAACATGGCGCGAAGACATCAACGGAGCGTCAAGGTCGGCCCTGAGAGGCGTAGTGCAACCCGTTCGCAACCATCACTGCCGCGAACGTCAGCATGACGAAGTGCCCGATGGTACGCGCGACCGATCACGTTACCCTCACCAGGGCCGATAGCTCACCCTGGCCTCGACCTCATGCCGTACTCGGCTCCAATGGTGCCTGAGGCTGGTTTCCTGAGCGGCGGCGCTGGCATCTTGAGCTACGAAGATCGCGCCGAACCCATGAAGGCCCATGAGTCGGCTTGCGTCGTGCATGACGTGGCGAGCGAACACCCATTTCAACGAACGTCGAAAAATAGGAATGCTCCGTTGCCCAATGACGCCGCTGACCGGCGACCACGGGCGGAACGCTACGGGCCATCCTATGTTGGTGTAACCTGACCGATCGCCGCATTGGAGCGACTTATCCGCCACATGGGCCGAGCAACGGAAATAGACCCGTATAGGGGCTTGCGCAATTTGCAGTGCAGCGTAGATTCGTCAGTGCGCCTTCGGCGCATGCCCTTCTTGGGCGTTTCCTCCCCAGACTTCGGGCCGCCCTTGAGGCGGTCTTTTTGTTTGGATGCCCATCTTGCATGAGCTTTGGTCTCATGCAAGGCAGCTATGCAAATTGTTGTGCTCAAATGCTGTTCATTGGGTTGGGATCCGTCGGCTTCGGCGAGGCGACCGGTCAGCTCGATCTGGGCTCCAACCTCGGCCCTTCTACAGAAGGAGCTGACTGACAACGAGGTGCGTTGACA
>JAYVMK010000349.1:0-15837 GCA_043758995.1 Lichenibacterium sp.
CGCTCCGGTGAAAGCTAGAAGCGGTAAGCTGGCCAAGGCGAAGGTGACGGCAACGTTGCCGCTCCTCGATGCCGGCCAGATCTTAGCAGCACGGGAGAAAAGCATCAGTCGACTCCGTTTGCTGAGAGCGAACCTGCTGTGTTGGTCAGGGGCATGGTGTCCCACCTGGCATCGTTACCTCGGGCGTCGCCGTCACGCTCTTGTGAACGACACCGTTTCGAACAGGCCACGCAAAGTTGCTCCTCAGGGTTATGGACCCCGAAGCGCCGTTCACCAGGCGGACGAGAGCGGTCCCCAGCATCGGCGTGTAGGGCATGCTGACCTCGGCGAGAACGTATCGATTCCCGTTCACGTTGAAGCCAGGCGGAATGCTGAGGTCAGTCGCCAATCCGGTATGTCGGGCGGACTTATTGCTGTTGGTCGAACCGCTGGAACATACCCTCGGGTGGAGTGGGGAAGCGAGCGTATCGACCCCAAGCGCGCTGACCACGATCGTAGCGTTAGCGCCGACGAATGGCCTCAATACCGCGGCCGAAGCAGCCAGAATGTCGTTTTCTGCCGCGGATGAGATCGGGTCGCTGGTATCGCCTTGCGAGTTCAGGTCCGCCACCGTGCGGGCGAGCAGGACCACCTTGCGCCAGTTATCCATGGCATGGGCCATTTCCGCCGTCCCAACCCAGAGGGTCAACATGACAGGCAGGAGCAGCGCGAATTCGACAGCAGAAACCCCGGACTGGTTCTGGATGAAGGTTCGGTCGGCAGCGCAGTGGTGCCGACGAGTTCGTGGCGTTTTGCGCATCCTAGTCAACACGGGCTTGCACCCGCCGAATAGGGCTCGGTGCGAAACACAGCTGTGGACTCGAGAAGCTGTGAGCCATCCGCAAAGCTACTGAAAGCAGAATTTAACGATCCGAAAAATACAGGAAACTTCACTGCCGCTGTAGCGACGACAATCGTGCCTGGCTTCGCGCAGGAGTAATGCGAGCCAAATCCAGAAGACCAGTCTCTCGTATTTGGATCCACAGGCTGTGCCGCTACGCTAGCCGCGAAATTCGTTCCAAGCGAAATATCTACTCTAACATTATTGCAATTAAACATGGTAACGACTGAAGATGATCCAGAACCACACATATTATTTTTAAAAGCTGCTAGGATCACTGCAGCGTTGACCGACTGATTGTTTTGTTGCTGAAACTGACCCGTAAAGAGCGTCCTCGCGGTTTTTTGAAACTCATAGTCGAAGTTTTGTGAAGCCCAGATCGAGAAAGCAGTTTGGATCAGTGCGCCGAGTAGCGCTAGGAAGGGCACGCTAACGAGAGCGAATTCGACCGCCGCAGCGCCTGTCGAGTCGCCACGAAGCTTCCGAGCAAGCGCCGGTAGGTCTGGATTTGGGCGTAAGTGGCGGATCGTCGTTTTCTCGGGTGGTACGTTCGAATGAGACATCCCTAGAGCCAAAATCCTGACGGAGTGTTTAGCCGTGCGGTGAAATCGGCTCTGGTCGCCTGGCCGCATTGTTATCCTGTGCGCCATCACCACCAAACTGATTGACAAGATCCCCGTCGTGCTCCCTGTCGGGTGACGAGGTCATTCCCGACGGAGCACTTCATTCTGAATGATTATATAAGCGATTTGAGTATCAATTTGTCAGATGGGCCATGCCGTTGGACCCGACGCCTCCTGGCACAGGTACTGAAGCACCAGCATAGTTCGAGTTGATGACAAGGTTGGCCGACCCGTCTGTCGTCAGACCCATGGCCACAACAACTGTCCAAGGTGACTGATCGGCGACCTTGTTCCCCGTTCCCGTGACGTCTAGGGTAGCGTTCGGCAGGTATATGGTGCCGTACAATTGACGCGCATTGTTCGTCGAGATTGTCAGGACGCCGCCAAGACTGCGGTCAGTGACCAGGACGAACCCGGCAAGCGGCCCCGAGTGTCGGCCTTCCAAAGAAAGAAAGGCAGCGTCTCCAAATTTCAGTTTCCACTTTCCCTTAAAGATCAAGACAACATCTGTTCCCGTGATTTGGGAGCTATCTTTTAGATCGAACTGGCCATTGACGAAATAATGCTCGCCGGGATTGAGCGTCACAACCGCGTTGCCCTTCAGTTTGATATCACCGCAGTGAACGCCGGGGTTTAAAGACTGCGCTCCGGTGTCCAGCTTCAGGCCGTTGTCCGAGCAGGTGCTTGGAACAGTGATGTTCACGGAAGCAAAAGGATCGGCAATGGCCGGCGCGTCTGTGATAGGGGCCTTGGTGATTGATCCCGCGGCAGCGCCGACACTACGTACCGCGGCCGCTGTCATGCTCGTGCCTGGATCTGCTTGGATGCTGCTATCGCTCTGAACGAGGCAGCCGGTGGCGGTCACTGTGGAAGACGCATGCAGAGCGAGACTGTTGGTTTTAGGTCCAGCTGCGGGTGGCGGAGGGGGTGGAGGAGCCCCCATAGGGCCGGCTGGAGCCGCGGGTGTAGATCCGGTGTTCTGCAGTGCCAGTACGCACAGAGGCAGCTTCTGGTTGGCAATCGCAGTGCTCGAGACGCCGATGTGCCATCCTCCAGGAGGAAGCAGACTTCCGAAAAAAGATGCGCGCCAAGCCGCTTGGCTAACGGTTACTATGCCTTGCGGTGGATCTATCCGTGCGGTGGTGTTGATCGTCCACCGGGGTGTCGACTTGGCCGCGAGCGAACTCGCGAGACTCTGCGCACGCGTCGCCGTGGCGGTTGATTGGTCGGTGCCCAACTCTCGCGCGCCGTTGAGGGCGGCGGTATCCACGTTCCATTGGAGTTGGCTTTTCGCCTTGACGACCTCGGCGACTTCCACGCCACCGCCGATCAGGAGAATAAGAATGGGCAGTGCGATCCCGAACATCACCGCAATCCCGCCGCGTTTATTTCTCCAGAACTGCGGGAGGTTGCGGCGAAGCTGAAGGGTGCGTGACATCAAAGCCGCATGTCTGGACGATGGTCCGTGCTTGTCGCCATGTCGCTGATACGGTCGACGCACGCTTTAACCCCTAGACATGTGGCCCCATTCCCTCGGCAACCTGAGCTTGAGATGTTAAGCTGTGGTGAAATCATTCCTAGAGACTTGCGACAGAGATGATTTCGTCCGCAACCGGACCGAGGTCATCAGGGTCAATGACGTTGAACAGGTCAAGAGCCCGCCGATCACTGTCGCGGCATCCAATCCGGTCTGCTCCAGCAAGGCAGCCTTGACGCTCTCGATCCGGCCGGCCTTATCGAGCGACAGCACTTCGAAGTCTTCGGCATCGCCGAGCAGTGTCGAAAACCAGGTTTCGGCCTGCTTTAGCCGCGTTCCTGGGTCTCTTGGCGCGACACGTCCGTGAGACAGGCCATCAAACGATCGTTGCTGAGCTTGTTTAGCGTACAGCTCAAGACCTTGGGCTCTGCAGACCCGTCATGAGCACCGGGTCTGAGAAACATCCGATGACTGTCGCAGACGGTGCCACGAGATGCGCTGTAGTCGTTCAAGAGATTGCGCAGTTCCGGGCTGCAGCCTTCCATCACTTTGAAGAAGTTTGTCACGAAGGGCGTCCCGCTTGCGTCCTACAGCGTCTGCATCGCTACCGGGTTGACGAGTCCGATGGAGCCTTCGGCATCCATATCCACCAGCCCGACCGGGCATGAGTAGATGAACTGCAGGAGGTGCGACGAGTCATAATCCGCTTCGTCGCTCATCGTGCCCTCCGGCTCAGCGTTTAATCCTGATGTAATGGCGTTCAATCCTAACTTTTGTGATAAATGACGGCGGACCGGAGTGAGCCTTATGCTTGACTGATCCGGGCGGCTCCGGCAGAGCGATTCGGCTTGGCTCGGTTGTGCATGGAAGTCCGAGGTTGAGCGGGCATAGACGTCACAACTCGGATTGAAGTAATTTATTGATAAATTATTGTTGTGTTTACAAGACGGTTTTCTGGTTGCTCATACTATTTTTTACGCTGCGTCGTTCGGACCTTTTTGTCGCTGGATCCCGGAACTCGGATTTTGACTCGCATTGTATCGGCTCTAGAGAAACTCGTATTTTCAGCAAGGAGTGGTCGGGGCCGATCATGGAGGCCTTGGTCAACCGGCCTGTGTCGGCCGTCGCTACGGTGAACTGCACGGACCGCGTGCCGCGGCGTCGCGATGCCAATCTACTTCAGGCGCTCGGCCATCCGGCTGGCGACGCCCCACAGATTTGTCAGCTTCGAGCGGGGCCATCGGCTCTACCCGATCGACTGGCGCGAACAGTTAGCCACGATCTGGTTTCGTCCGCTGGCCTTAGCCTCGTAGAGCGCCCTGTCGGCTCGGTGCATGAGAGCGGCCCAAGTCTCGCCGTGTCTTGAACGCGCCACGCCGACGCTGACCGACAAGCGCAGCCCGTCACGATGTCCTGGCAGCGGTTATGTTCGGTATGCCGGCGAGGATGAGTCTGAGGCCGGTCTCCATCCGCCCGCGGCCGCCTGGGTGGAGACCAGCATGAACTCGTCGCCGCCGAGCCGGCTTAACTGGTTGCCGGGAGCGAGCGCCTGCGTCATGTGCCGGCCGAAATGAACCAGCGCCCGGTCGCCGGCATCGTGGCCGTGAGTGTCGTTGATCGCCTTGAAGTGATCGATGTCGAGCAGCGCCAACGACAGCGGGACACGCGTGAGGACCGCCGCGTTCCAAAGCGCCTCGGCCTGCCGCAGCCCGTGCCGACGGTTAGGAACGCTTGTCAGGAAGTCCGTCTGGGCTTCGGCGAGCGCCATTTCGTGAGCATCGCGAAGTCTGGCCTCCTCGGTTTTGAGGGCGGATATGTCCTGCGCAACAATGAGCAGCCAGTCGTTCGACAGCTTGGTATCGGTGACGCTCCACCAACTCCCATCCAGTGTGTCGACCGCGAAGCTTTGCGAGCCAAAAAGGGCGTGGCGCCGCCGTCGGATCGCTGTCGCGAACTCCTCTGGCGATGCGCTGACGAGCCGAATCCCAGTGTCGGCCTCTATGGCCGCCAGGATCGTGGTCATGAAATCCGCCGGGCGCCCGTCATATGCCGGGAAAAAAGCGGCGCGGAAGGACGGGTTGGCAAATCGGATCAGGTCAGCAGTATCGCACAGGCACAGCGCCAGACGGCTCTCGGCGAAGCCTTGCAGTATGGTCCGAGCTACGTCTTCCTCAGAGCTTTCGCTTTCTGAAGGATCGATTTCCATTGCTCCTGCCGAAGCCGTGCATCCATGAGAGTGGAAACGATTGTCGTAAAGATACACTGAACACTTATGCCCACCACAGGTGTCACATCCTCCACGACGAGGCCGAGCATCTTCGGCGCCGGTGCCTGACGTACCTGGCGCGGTGAGCAATCGGGGTCTATTCACGGAGCCACATTGGTAGGCAAGGCGCTAAGCCTTACTACTGCCGTGCAATCAAGAATCTAGGATTGGTTTCATCGCAGTTTAACGTCTTAAGCCCAGGTTGCCTTTGATAATGGAGCTACATTTCTAGGAGCTGAGCGTGCGTCGACGGTATCAGCGCTATGGCAACGAGCACGGATCGTCGTCCAAGTGTGCAGCCGGGCGTGTCCTTGCGCTCTTCTCCGACAGCGGACCTTAAAGCTTGCGCGACATCGGAACCGCCACTGCGGCCCGTGACGCGACGGCCGTGGCGTCGTCGTCGCACAAGTTCAAGTCGATGAGCATGAACGTCGGTGCGGCGCGCCTTGCCCCCCGGTTGGCCACAATCGAGATGGCGGCGTTGGACGAGGGTTCTATCCCGAGTGCCGATGCGATCGGTGAGGCCGAGCAGATCTTCCAGCACACGCTTCGCGCCCTTCAGGACCGCATGGACCCGCCTTTGGATCGCCGGGCGGCATGACGGGCCTACGCGCAGAAGCTCAGGACAGCTCCTTAAGAGGACCGCCGCTCCTTGCCGGGTCGCGCGGCTTTGCGGCGGCCACGCTGCGCCGCCGTGTGACACGACTGAGCCACGCCTTCGGCTCTGTCGTCGACTGGCGTCCTCGGTCATGGACCCGGGGCAGGCACCGACCTCTGCCTGCCGCGAAGAGCTGGCAGGGCTCGACACCGCGGGTTGTCAGGCGCTTTCTGGCCGGGTCGCGGGGGGCGGCGGCTGTCGAATTCGGTATTCTCGGCCTCTCCTTCACGATGATCCTGTGCTTCATCGTCGAGGTGGGCATGACGATGCTGCTGCAGTCCACATTAAGCGAGGCTACGCGGACGGCCTCGCGTCTGATCAAGATCGGAAGCGTTCAACAGTCCGGAGGCCAGCCGGCACCCTTCCAGGCGGCGCTCTGTGCGAAGGTGAAGCTCCTCATGAATTGCTCGCTGCTCCGCTACAATGTCGTGGCGGGTGACAGCTTTGCCGCCTTGCCCGTCTCCGTCCAGACCGATGCGAGTGGCATGCTCGTTTCAGGGCGCTTCATACCGGGTACCGCGAAGCAGGATGTCGTCGTGCAGGTCGGCTACACGCGGACCTTGTATTTTCCGATCCTGCGCGACGTGATCGGAAACCAAGGCAAGCTTCTGCTCCTGTCCACCGTGGTGTTTCAGAATGAGCCTTATTGACAGCCATGCGCGCTGAGACGTTTCTGCGCCAGCAGGATGGCGCCGTCGCGGTCGAATTCGCCTTCGTGGTGCCGGTGCTCCTGGTCCTTCTCTTCGCCGGCTATGAGGGAACCCGGATCGCCACGGCGTCCATGCGGCTCAACGACAGCGCCCAGATGATGGCCGACCTCGTGTCGCGGCAGACCTACGTGACGGCCGCGCAGATGAGCGATTTCTGCGACGGCATCAAACTCGCCATGAATCCACTCTCCACCGCCAGCTACCGCGCTACGGTGGCGAGCGTCACCCATACGGCCTCGGGTGTCGTGGTCGACTGGCAGGACACGAAATGCGGGAGCGGCAATGCGATCGCCTCGGCCGCAACGCTGGCGAAACCTTACATCCCGTCCGTCAACGATACCGTCATCATAGTCCAGGCGGCCTACGACTATCGTCCGGTGGTCAACAGTGTCGTGTCGCCCGCCGTCACCCTGGTCAGGACGGGCTACGCACGATCGCGGGGCGGCACCCCGGTCTCGCATTACTGAGTACAGCGAGCGAAACAGCTCGTCGGCGCTATTTCCTTGAATGTTATACTGTAATGGCTAGTGGTTAATATAATTATTTGTTCCTAAGCATGGTCGTGAGGACGCGGCAGTTAAAGGCGAGATCAGTAACAAATCTGTCCGCTCTGCGCCTCGCTCTCTGAGCGAAGGGAATCCGCTCCAGACGATTCAATGTCGCGGATCCCGTATCACACCTGACGAGCGCATCAACAAGCTGAAGGTGGGTGTGATAGGATCACCACTGCTCTGCAGCATAACTGCTCTCAAGGAGTCCGCAAACCATGCACCCGGAACGATCTTGTGTCCAAGGTGTCTAGGCTGCAGGTGGACCGAGACCTCTTCTCATAGAAGAACAGAGTGGGTTGCATCGAGCAAGCGGGACGACCGTTTATAAGCATGCTAATTTCTAATCCGACGCTCGGCTTGGGTTGACACCGTCTGGCCTTGCGCTCTCGGCCTCTGTGTCGCTTTTGTCCTAAGTTTGCGACACTGCTCGGACCCGGGCCCGCGTCGAGGTGAGAAGCTGTCGCAAAAGTCTTTCGCGGAAAGGGACGACCTGACGCTTCCTCATTGGCTACGAACCGCACGTTGTGACGGTGGTAATAGAAATCAAGTTGTTCCTGAAAACGTTCGTTTCCGAGAACGTTGCTGAGGGGTGCCAAGATCGAGGTCTATGCCCTCGACGGTGTCGTTCCTAGAAAATGTTCTTTTAATCTGCGTTCCTTTGTGCGACTCTTCTGCGAGTTATGGGAACAAACGTCCTCATCGGATACGCAAGGGTGTCCACTCTCGACCAGAAGCCGGAGCTCCAGCTCGACGCGCTGAACGCGGTCGGCTGCGCTAAGGTCTTCGTCGAAAAGGCCTCAGGGTCGAAGGAGGACCGGCCGCAGCTGATTGCCGCCCTCGATTACCTGCGTGCCGGCGACACGCTCGTGGTCTGGAAGCTCGATCGCTTGGCCCGATCGATGAAGCAGCTGATCGAGATCGTCGATCAGCTGAAGACGCGCCGGATTGGCTTTCGCTCGCTGACGGAAGCGATCGACACCACGACGGCCGCCGGCGAGCTATTTTTCCACATCTTTGGCGCCCTGGCGCAGTTCGAGCGCTCCATCATACGGGAGCGCACCAATGCCGGCTTGAAGGCTGCCCTGGCGAGAGGTCGCAGGGGTGGACGCAAGCAAACGGTGAAACCAGAACACATCCGCGCCGCTTTAGCGCTCCTCACTGATCCGGAGATCTCCGTCCGCGCCGCGGCCGCTAGATTGGGCCTGAGTGTATCGACGCTCTACCGCCACGCGCCAGGTTTGCGAAGCCGCGTCGGTGAGGCGCGCTGATGCCCATCCGCCGGCACCATCGCTGGCTTTATCCAATCGACTGGCGCGAGCTGTCGGCCTCGATCCGCTTCCGTCGCGCCAAGGGCCGATGCGAGACCTGCGGCCGGCCACATGGGCGTGTGGTCCTGCACCTCGGGGACGGCCGTTGGTGGGACGACGAGGCCCAGCGCTGGCGTGATGGGAACGGCAGGAAGGTGCGTCGCCTGCCGCCACCCCACAGCCTGAACGAGCGGACCCGCACCACCCGCGTCGTCCTCGCGACGGCTCACCGTGACCACAACCCGCAGCGCAACGAGGGTTCGAACCTCGCGGCCCTCTGCCAGCGCTGTCACATCCTGCACGACAAGGCCGAGCACCTCCGGCGCCGGAGGCTGACCTATCTCGCAAGGCGGGCGCTCGGCGACCTGTTCACTGGGCCTTACCGGTTGTGAGTTCCATGCCGTCGCGGGTCTCGTCGTCCGGGTCTCCGACGGAGAACCTCGCCGGGCTCGTCGAGCGTGTAACGTTCCACAACGAGGAGAACGGTTTCTGCGTGCTGCGTCTCAAGGCCCGCGGGCAGCGCGATCTCGTGACCGTCATCGGCCACGCCGCCATGATCTCGGCCGGCGAGTGGGTTCAGGCCGCCGGTACCTGGACCAATGACCGGACACACGGCCTCCAGTTCCGCGCGGCCTTCCTCAAGGCGACCCCGCCGACGACGATCGAGGGTATCGAGCGCTATCTCGGCTCGGGGATGATCCGCGGCATCGGCCCGGCCTATGCCAAGCGCCTGGTGAAGACCTTCGGCGAGGCCGTCTTCGACATCATCGAGGCTGAGCCGGCACGCCTCCGAGAGGTCGAGGGCATCGGCCCCAAGCGCGCTGAACGGATCGCGGCTGGCTGGGCCGAGCAGAAGGTCGTGCGCGAGATCATGCTGTTCCTGCACGCCCATGGCGTCGGCACGAGCCGGGCGGTGCGCATCTACAAGACTTACGGCGCCGAGGCGGTGGCGGTGATCAGCGAGAACCCCTACCGCTTGGCGCGCGACATCCGCGGCATCGGGTTTAAGACCGCCGACCAGATCGCAATGAGGATCGACATTGCCAAAGACGCCATGGTGCGGGTCCGCGCCGGGGTCAGCTACGCCCTCGCCGAAGCCATGGACGAAGGCCACTGCGGCTTGCCAGAGGACGACTTGCTGCGCACCGGTGCCGAGCTGCTCGAGGTGTCGGCAGACAGGCTCATGGCCGCGCTGGCACTCGAACTGCAGGAGGGCGCCGTAGTGGCCGACACGGTCGGGGAACGCCGTTGCATCTTCCTCGCTGGCCTTTACCGGGCTGAGCGGGACATCGCTGAGCGGCTGCAAGCCCTGGTGCGCGTGAAGCCTCCCTGGCCCGCTCTCGACGTCGACAAGGCGGTCCCCTGGCTCGAGCAGCGCGGCGGCCTCACCCTTGCGCCCAGTCAGCGAGAGGCGTTGCGCCTTGCCGCGGCGAGCAAGGTCCTGGTGATCACCGGCGGCCCCGGCGTCGGCAAAACCACGCTGGTGAATTCGATCCTGAAGATGCTCGTGGCGAAGAGCGTCAACGTCGCCCTATGTGCCCCCACAGGCCGAGCCGCGAAGCGCCTGACCGAAACCACCGGCGTCGAAGCGAAGACCATCCACCGTCTGCTTGAGACCGACCCGAAGAACGGCGGCTTCAAGCGCGACGAGGCGAACCCGCTCGCCTGCGACCTGCTCGTTGTCGACGAAACCTCGATGGTCGATGTGCTACTGATGAAGGCCCTCGTCCGCGCCCTGCCGCCCCGGGCCGCGCTGCTCCTCGTTGGCGATGTCGACCAACTGCCTTCGGTCGGCCCCGGCCAGGTCCTGGCGGACGTCATCAACTCGGGCGCCGTGCCGGTGGTGCGGCTGACGGAGGTGTTTCGCCAAGCCGCGACCAGCCGCGTCATCGTCAACGCTCACCGCATCAACCAGGGCCAGATGCCTGAAGCTACGCCGGCCGGCACCGAGCGGTCGGACTTCTACATCGTCGACGCGGCTGAGCCGGAGATCGCGGCCGCCAAGATCCTCACCGTCGTGCACGAGCGGATCCCGAAGGCCTTCGGCTTCAACCCCATCCGCGACATCCAGGTGCTGTGCCCTATGAACCGCGGCGGCGTCGGAGCCCGCTCGCTCAACATCGAGCTGCAGAAGGTGCTGAACCCGCCCGGTGAGGTTCGGGTCGAGCGGTTCGGTTGGACTTACGCGCCGGGCGACAAGGTGATGCAGATCGAGAACGACTACGACAAGCAGGTGTACAACGGCGACCTCGGCATCGTGACCCGGATCGACATGGAGGCCGGGGAACTCGTGGCCACCTTCGACGGGCGCGAGGTGGTCTATGGCTTCGGGGAACTCGACGAGCTGGTGCTGGCCTACGCGACGACCATCCACAAGGCACAGGGTTCGGAATACCCGGCGGTGGTGATCCCGGTCATGACGCAGCACTACACCATGCTGGCGCGCAACCTCCTCTATACGGGGGTGACCCGAGGCAAGAAGCTCGTCGTGCTGGTGGGACAGCGCAAGGCGATCGCCATGGCGGTTCGGAATGGCGGACAGCGCCGGCGATGGTCGAAGCTGCAGGAATGGCTTAGCGCCTGACCAACTTAGCCGAGGACGCATCCTGGTCCGACAGAGGGACAAGCTCCTGCAACTGGCTGGCGACAGCTACGATACGGCAGAGCGCGAGTATGTTCGGTTGATGGCCGAGGTCTAACCGGCGACCGTTGGGGTCCAACTATCTCCACACGCCGCGAGACCCGACGGTTCATCGCGGCGGCAATGGTGGCGCTGGGCTGGTGGAGTAGCGCCGCCTTGGGCATCTTCCACCTCAGGTTCGGGCTTGGTACCGTTGCTGGCATGCGCCCTGCCCTTTCGCCTTCGTCGCCGCGGTTGCCGACACAGCCTGCCCTGCATGCGGGAACGCCCAGGGCATCAAGGGCTTCCATTGCCCTTCGGGCTGTTGTTGATGGCCGGACGGAATCGGCCGGGTCGACCGCATCGTTGCGGCGCAGTGGGGAAGTCGCGTGAAGAACCTTGGTCTGAGCGTGATCGCCATGTCGCTGTTCATCCGCGATCGGGCGTCACAGAGCGTCTCCGACTTCCTGGTTGTCCATCTCGGCATCGGCCCATTCGGGGTCGCGACGGGCATCCTTCGGACAGCCGGCGTTCTTCAGGCCGCCACTCTCACCACCAAGGCGATCTCCGGCCACCTCCACCTCAGCTCAGTGTTTGAAGTCGCCATGGCAGGCGTGTTCTGCTGGGTCTGCTTCATCTGGAGCAAGGTGACCGCCGCGGCATCACGCCGACCGCCTCGCTCCGGAATGGCCACGGCAAGCGCACTACGCAGGGACGATTACCTGACGTTGATGGTGCTGATCGTCGGCTTCCTCGCCTGGGATCTGGTTGGCCTCGTGGGCGCATCGTTCAACCAGATGCTCGCGACCGCGTCGGACGTGATGCAGGGTCTCGGTTTTCTGCTCGGGTCGACCTTGTGGCGCGATCTTCCACGCAGCAGGGGCCGTAACTACATGATCGCTCCGTCGGCCACCTGATCGAGACACCCTCACGGGTCGGATGTCGGGACGTTCCTGGGGACCATAGCCTCGGCAAAGGCGAGATCGCTACCTCGCGGCTCAGTTCATCGCTTCTACCCGGCCGGCTGTGACGGCCTTCTCTGCGGCTGCCTGCGCTTCTCGGAGGATACGGGCAACGTCGAACAGCGCCAGCTTCTCAGCCCGTAGGACGGCGTCGCGGAGGGTCTGAGCGAGGTGACCGATACCGCTCCCCATCTCGGCCGTTGGTAGATTGGACACAATCAATGGGCCTCTCCAAACTCATTCCGCAACCAGTGCGGTCGAACAAAGAAATCGGCCGACGCTGATATTTGTTCATATTTTCAATATCGAGTTGTGGAAGATCATCGCGGCTGCAGAGGCGATCGTGCTCTCGAGCAGGACCCCGCAGTTGCTCGTCGCGTGCCGTCGTCGGCACAGAAGACCGCGGCCGCTCTCGCCTCGATGTGATCGGTGCCGCCGTAGATGTCGGACCGGCCGCCATCAGCCTCCACGAAGTCGACGGCGAAGTAGCGCTGACCGTCAGGCAGCGTACCACGCAACGTGATCTCGATCCGCACGGGATCGAAGGTGGAAGACGGGCAGGGGAGTTCGGACGGGCTGTCGGGCACAGGACCACCTTGTTCGCCCGAGGGCGTGGAAGGGGCCTGCGAACCGCCGAAGCGGTCCCGATAGGCAAACGGGACAACGAGGTCGACCGCGAGGAGGTTATGGCAGTTTGCAACCTATCGCGCAAGCTCCCCGCAACCTACAATAAGCAAGGTGGCTGGGAACATCGCCATGGAGCGCGTGATGATCTTCTACGTGATCAAGTGCCATCAGGGCGACGACGCCAGCATAGCGCGCCGTTCTAGCGCGGCGGATGCGCTCCGGGTCATCGAGCAGGCCTCGGGCCAGGGCTGGACCTTGGCGGAGATCAGACGCGACAGATTGGTGATCGACGAGGCCGCGCTCCGGCACGATGCCGAGCGGGAGATGGTCGGGGCGTAGTACCGACCCGCTACAGTGACCACGATCACTTCGGCTTCTTCCGGCGTGCGTCCAGGAGTTCGCGCATAGCGGCTTCGCCAGCGGCTTTGGCCTTGCGCTCGGCCCCCATGGTCTTGCCGCTTGCCACTGGCTCGACGCCACCGGCAGGGTACACGCCCCATTGCCATTCGGCTCCCCGACCAGCGCCGCTTCGGAGCCATGTCTTCACTTCGAAGTCAGGCCTAGGTTCATCGGTCATCAGGCTGCCACCGACCATGCCGCAAGAGAGGCCTCAGCGCCCGCAGGGTCGGCCTGGACACGGTAGACGGCCTGGCGCGACAAGCCAGTCGCTTGAGAGATTGCCGACACGCCGGCGCCTTGAATCAGCATGTCCTGCACGACCCGTAGCTTCTCGCGATCAAACGATGGCTTCCGACCGCGATAGGGACTGGCGTCTCCCTTGGCTTTCGCGTGCGCCACGCCCGCTCTCTGAGCTTCTTTCGTTGCCTCGGCTTGGGCCTGGGACAGAGCGGCCATGAAGCCGATGAGCGCGTCGCGGACGGCCGCCTGCATCGGATCCGATGTCGCGCCGTCGAAGGTTAGCCTGTTGATGACGGTGCGGATTACGACGCCACGGCGCATGAACTCTCGAATTGTGTCCGTCACGTCGGCGTAGTTGCGGCCGAGGCGGTCCACCCACCGCATCACCAGCACGTCGCCGCGGCGAAGCATGTCGAACAGCCGGCGGCCCTCCGGCCGATCGGCGAGCCGGGTTGAGACGCCGGACACGCCGTCGTCGGCCACAACGTCATCGATGTCGAAGCCCGCGGTCTCGGCCTGAGTGCGCTGGTGCGCGATCGTCTGCTCCTAGGTCGAGACGCGGGCATAGAGGACGGTTTTCATGGCAGCACGCTGTCCGTTCAGATGGTGTCCGCATAAGAGCGCGTCCGCTGGGCAATACCAACCCTAGCGGACGGGGTTTGTAGACTTACGCTGTCCGTCCGCTAGGGCATACCTCAGCGGACGCGCAGAACTGCATACCTGCGCGGGGATCGGTCACGTACTGCCATGCGAGTCGCAAGTAGCCTGGTCTTGCTGAACCGAGCAAGCCGGTTGACGGCTGAGGTAAGACAACTGGCCTATGCCGGCGTATGCCTATCCGGAACTGGCACAGTGCCTGCTCCTCGTTCGAAGACGAGCGGGAGCAACAGCGGTGGTGGACCGTGTCAACTCAGAGTCGTTTCAGAGCGATACATGGCGAGCTGAGCAGTTGATGCTGTGCGAGATCTTGACTGCGTTGGTTCCGAGTCTGATCGGTATGGCCGTCGTGGCCCTTATCATTCTGGCCGCGCTATGGTGATCGGCGCGGCTGTTGTCCTTTTCCTTGTCACGGTACTCGCAATTGATCATCACGACGAACTGCGGACCCGTTTTGGCTTCGCTCGCAAGTCGCTACTGCCACCGCTGAACTTCAGCCAATGGACCATAGTGGCTCCCATCCTTGCGATCAGCGCCGTGGTCGCGGCGATCTTGGTCCTCGGTATCGTGGAGCCGGACACCGGCTCTCCTGCAGCGCGCGTACGCTGTCCGAATGGTTCAAATGATTACATCACCCGTTGTCGCTAGCGATCCAACGAAGGTATCGGGCTCGCAGCCATAGCGCCACGGGCAGTCCGAATGCTGACATGCTCCGGACTGCCGCAAGGTCCGACCGTGACCGAAGGACGCTCATCCAGCAGAGGATTTGACCGTATGTTAATCGACGCGCATGATGTTCATCAACGGTTCATAACAGCGGCTCGGGGGAGACGTATGGTAAGTTGGATGCGAGCACTCGGACCTGCTTTTGTGGTCTCCCTCGCCCTCTGGTCTTCAATCGCTTGGTGCGTCGTCGCGTTGCGCGTAATGGCTGGCCACAACCATTTTCACCTAAGTGCGAGCGACTTCGGCGTCTACCTGCTCTGCATTGATCTCGCGTTCGCTGTCGCGCTCGCTTGGTACAGTGGGCTTAAGCCTCGTGCCAACTGACATTACAGCCAGTGCGCCAGCAAGTGCGCCACGGTAATCACCGCTTCGCCTGTGAGCCAGAGCAGGAATGCCACCCATCCAATCATGAGGGCTGCAAAGATTGTCCCAGCAAGAAGCACCCCGACTCGCTTGAAGATCTTGGACGGGACACCGTCGACCTGAGTCGGCACAAGTTGATCCATAGTGGCATCACCGGGGTTCGAGCATAACGGTGGCTGCAACTAACGTGCGACTCCGTTAGATCCCTGATCGCTCACGGCGCCGGCCTGAGCGGGAGGGTTAACGCCACACCGTGACGCTCAAGCCACTTCCGCAGCTCGCTTAGCGATCTTCGCCACGGTGGCCCTCCCACAGCCGGTGGCGGCCTGGATCTGGCTGTAGAACGATTCGGCGCGCAGCATGGCGGCAATCCCGTCGTTGCGAGCCTTGTCCTCCTGCCGGCCTTTGTAGACCCCAGCAGCCTTTGCCTTGGCCTGGCCTTCGGCTGTGCGGCGCTTCCGGTCCTCGTAGTCCTTCCGGGCGACAGCCGCGAGCATGTCCAACAGCATGGCGTTGACCAGCCCCAAGACGCGCGCCGTGAATTCATCGGACGGCGTCGCGAGAACCCATGATGTCGGTAGGTCCAGGGCGACGATCCGAACCTGTCGGGCCTCGATCTTCGACGATGGCGATCTTCTTGCCGGAATAGTCCACAAAGACCTTGTCGCCGGCGACGTGCTCCTGGCGCATGGTCGGCGACAGACGGTGGGCGAAACTACGGTAGAGTTCGCAGAAGCGGCTGTAGCCGTAGCCGCTCGGATGAGCCGCACG
>JAYVMK010000350.1:0-9807 GCA_043758995.1 Lichenibacterium sp.
CTCACGACAAGGAGCTGCCGGTCGGCCGCCATCCGCTCCAGCTCTATTCGCTGGGGACTCCGAACGGCGTGAAGGTCACCGTCATGCTCGAGGAGCTTCTGGCGGCCGGCCATGCCGGCGCGGACTACGATGCCTGGCTGATCAAGATCGGCGACGGCGACCAGTTCGGCAGCGGCTTCGTCGGCGTGAACCCGAATTCCAAGATTCCGGCTCTGCTGGATCGCAGCGGCCCGAAGCCGATCCGGGTGTTCGAGTCGGGCTCGATCCTCCTCTATCTCGCCGAAAAGTTCGGCGCCTTCCTGCCGACCCAAGCCGCGGCCCGCGCCGAATGCCTGTCATGGCTCTTCTGGCAGATGGGCAGCGCGCCCTATCTCGGCGGCGGCTTCGGCCATTTCTACGCCTATGGGCCGGTGAAGATCGAATATGCGATCGACCGTTTCGCCATGGAGGCCAAGCGCCAGCTCGACGTCCTCGACCGGCGCCTCGCCGAGAGCGAATATCTCGGCGGGTCCGACTATACGATCGCCGATATCGCGGTCTGGCCCTGGTACGGCCAGCTCCAGCAGGGGCTGATGTACGACGCGGCCGAGTTCCTGGGTGCCGCCGAGTACAAGAACCTCCAGCGTTGGACCGACGCCATCGCGGCGCGGCCGGCGGTGAAGCGCGGCCGCATGGTCAACCGCGTCACGGGCGACCCCGCGAGCCAACTCCGCGAGCGGCACGAGGCCGACGATTTCCTGACCAAAACCCAGGACAAGATCGGGGAGGCCGGAACAGCGTCCTGAGAGCGCTTCCGGCTCCTATCGTCAACGCAGCCGAGTCTCGGCCAGGATGGCCGGGACGAAACGGAGCGAGTTCAGGCCGCAGCACCGCCGCCTCGACCAGGCTCGCGCTCCCTCTCCGCCGTCTTGACCGGGCTTGTCCCGGTCACCCACGCCGCCCCGGTTTGAGGCGGGCGTTTGTCGACCCGTTAGGTCTCCGCCTTTGCGCTGCAGCGCACCATGGCGTATTGGCGCGGGAGATGTCCCGCACCCTGAGTCCCCATGATCCGCCTCGACAAGATCGGCAAGCAGAACGGTAACCAGATCGTCTTCATCGAGGCTTCGGCGGCGCTGCAGCGTGGCGAGAAGGTCGGCCTCGTGGGTCCCAACGGGGCCGGGAAGACGACGCTGTTCCGTCTGATCACCGGCCAGGAACAGCCCGACGAGGGCACCGTCTCGTCCGACCGTGGCGTGACCATCGGCTATTTCAGCCAGGACGTCGGCGAGATGTCGGGCCGCAGCGCCGTGGCCGAGGTCATGGACGGCTCCGGTCCCGTGAGCGAGGTCGCGGCCGAACTCAAGGAGCTCGAGGCCGCCATGGCGGACCCGGACCGCCTCGACGAGATGGACGAGATCATCGCCCGCTACGGCGACGTCCAGGCGCGGTTCGACGAACTCGGCGGCTACGCCCTCGAGGGTCAGGCGCGCGAGGTGCTGGGCGGCCTGAGTTTCACGTCCGAGATGATGGACGGCGATGTCGGGGCGCTGTCGGGGGGCTGGAAGATGCGTGTCGCGCTGGCCCGCATCCTGCTGATGCGTCCCGACGCCATGCTGCTCGACGAGCCCTCCAACCATCTCGATCTCGAAAGCCTGATCTGGCTCGAGGATTTCCTCAAGGGCTACGAGGGCGCCCTGATGATGACGTCGCACGACCGGGAATTCATGAACCGCATCGTCGGCCGCATCGTGGAGATCGATGGCGGCGGCCTCACCAGCTACTCGGGCGATTACGAATTCTACGAGGCCCAGCGGGCACTGAACGAGAAGCAGCAGCAGGCGCAGTTCGAGCGTCAGCAGGCGATGCTCGCCAAGGAGATCAAGTTCATCGAGCGCTTCAAGGCACGCGCCTCGCATGCCGCCCAGGTGCAGAGCCGGGTGAAGAAGCTCGACAAGATCGAGCGCGTCGAGCCACCGAAGCGACGCCAATCCGTGCAATTCGACTTCCCGCCGGCGCCACGCTCCGGCGACGACGTGGTGGCGCTGAAGAAGGTCGGCAAACGCTACGGCGGCCGGACAATCTACGAAGGTCTCGACTTCTCGGTCTCGCGGCGCGAGCGCTGGTGCGTGATGGGCGTCAACGGCGCCGGCAAATCCACGCTGTTGAAGCTCGTGACGGGAACGACCGAGCCCGACGACGGCACCGTAGCGCTCGGCGGCAGCGTCAAGCTCGGCTATTTCGCCCAGCACGCGATGGATCTGATCGACGGCGAGGATACCGTCTTCCAGTCGCTGGAACGCGCCTTCCCTCAGGCCGGCCAGGGCTCGCTGCGGGCGCTCGCCGGCTGTTTCGGCTTCTCGGGCGACGATGTCGAAAAGCGCTGCCGGGTGCTGTCGGGCGGCGAGAAGGCCCGGCTCGTCATGGCCCGGATGCTCTACGACCCGCCGAACTTCCTAGTCCTCGACGAGCCCACGAACCATCTCGACATGGGCACCAAGGAGATGCTCATCGCCGCCCTGGCGCAATACGAGGGCACGATGCTCTTCGTCTCCCACGACCGCCACTTCCTCGCGGCGCTGTCGAACCGGGTTCTGGAGCTCACGCCGGACGGCATTCACACCTACGGCGGCGGCTACACCGAATATGTGGCCCGCACCGGTCAGGAGGCACCGGGACTCAGGAGCTGAAGCCCGGCGCCATACCCCTCACGCTCCCGTGACGCGCCAGATCACGTCGCCGACGTCGTCGGCGACCAGCAGCGATCCATCGGGACCGATGGTGACGCCGACGGGGCGGCCGTAGGAGACCTTCTCGTCCGGAGCCAGGAACCCCGTCAGGATGTCGCGCGGGCGGCCCGACGGCTTTCCGTTCTCGAAGGGAATGAAGACGACGCGGTAGCCGCTGAGCGTGCTGCGGTTCCACGATCCATGCTGGCCGATGACCATGCCGTCCGGAAAGCCAGGAAGCGTGCCGGCCGGCATCCAGCAAAGCCCGAGAGAGGCCGTATGGCCGCCGAGCGCGTAGTCCGGCTGGACGGATTTGGCGACGGCGACGGGATCCTGGGGCACGCGGCCGTCGACGACCCGGTCCCAGTAGCTGTAGGGCCAGCCATAGAAGCCTCCGTCGCGCACGGACGTCAGATAGTCCGGGGGCGTCTCGTCGCCGATGCCATCGCGCTCGTTGACCACGGTCCAGAGGCTTCCGCTGGACGGCTCCCAGGCGAGGCCGACAGGATTGCGCAGGCCGGACGCGAAGATGCGGTCCGTGCCGGCCGCGAGATCGAGCTCATAGATGCAGGCTCGGCCCTGCTCGGCCTCGAAACCGCTATCGGCGATGTTGCTCAGCGAACCCACCCCGACATAGAGTTTCTGACCGTCGGCGCTCGGGAGGAGGCTGCGGGTCCAGTGCCCGCCGGTCTTGAAGGTGGTGAGCCTGCGGCCGCTGGCGGAAATCCGGGTCGTGCCGGTCTGGTAGGGAAAGGCCATGACGCCATCGGTGTTGCCGACGTAGAACGTGTCGCCGATGAGCGCCATGCCGAAGGGCTGGTTCAGGCCTTCCATGAAGGCCTCGCGGGTTTCGGCGACGCCATCCCGGTCACGGTCGCGCAACAGCGTGATGCGGTTCGGGCTCACGCCCACCGCCGCGGCCCGCTTCATCGTCGCATACATGGCGTAATCGAAGACGTTGCCGATCGGAACGGTCGGCATGAGCGCTTCTGCCACCAGAACGTCCCCGTTGGGCAACGTCGCGATCCAGCGCGGGTGTTTCAGCCCGGCCGCGAAAGCGTTGACCTTGAGACCCGCAGCCGCGATCGGCGTCTGCCCCTCGCTCCAGCCCCGTGCCGTCGGCATCTTCAACGTCGGAATACGGCCCTGCGGCTTGGCGGCCGGGATCGTCGGAGCGCCGCCGACCGCCTGCGGGTGATCGCCGGCGCCCCGCATGCGGCGCCACGCCACCGTGGCTCCACCGACACCCGCGACGACCTTGGCGAACACAGCCGTGAATTGCGTCATTTGCCACCATTCTCCAAAAGACTGCGCGAACCGCAATCGAATTTAGCGAGCAGACCCGGCATCTCCAGCCACGACCGCGTTGCGGGAGGATGACGCAGAAAACCCGATCCGGATCCTCACGACCTCGGTGAGGGACGACATTTCACGACGATGCACTCGTCCGCACAAGAGCGTCGCGCATCTTCTCTTCCCGACCTCGAAGGTGCCAGCTGCCTTCGAGGCGGCTTCCCTCACCCGCCACGCCCTGGTAGAATTATCGCATCGCGGGGAAGCTCAGGCCCCGGCGGGGAGGCAGGTTGATGGATGCCGAGACGCCGGGCTTCGATATGGCGGCTGCCTGGAATCGGCGGGCCGGGACCGACATACGGGCCTTCGCGGAAGCGCTGGCAGTTCGCCTCGAGGCGGCGCTGCCCGGCCGGGTCGAGGTCGAACGGCGTCGTGATGGCCTGTTCTCGTCGACCAGCCACGTCTCGAAGCTCGTGATCTCTTTCGACGGGCACTTGTTCACGCTCGTGATGGAGCGCGGTCATTTGGTGGCCAGGCGCGCCAAGGTGGTGCGCGGAGTGACGATCGGCAGCGAGGACCTCTCCGTGCCGGCTTGGGTCGACGACGTCGTGCGCCGGACGCAGGCCTTGGGCGAGGGCGCCTGTGCGGCCCATGCGGCGCTGCACGATTTTCTTCTCTCGTGAGGACGTGATGGGCTGGTTCAGCACTTCCGACCCCGACGAGGCCGTCCGCCGGGAGCAGGCGCGGGAGCGATCGGACGCCTGGGGTCGCTCGCTTCAGGGCGGGCGTCTGCCGCCGTTCGTCGATGCACGGCTGAAGGATGCCGCAGCGGGGCGTGCGCCCTGGCTGGCCACGCTGACGCCCTCCGAGCTTCTACTGGCGCGCAGCCACGGACTGCGCCCGGTCGCCGCGGTCTCGGGAACCTGCTGGTACCATTACGGCTGGTCCTGGACGGAAGGCCATGCCGAGGGGTGGCATACGGCGTTGGCCCGCATGAAGGCCGAAGCGCTGGCGGCCGGTGCCAATGCCATCGTCGACGTCAAGCTCCGCACGGTCCGGCTGCATGGCACGGGCGACAGCATGGACTATACGGTGCTTGGCACGGCGGTCGCCGTGGATGGCCTGCCGCCCAGCCGCGACCCCGTGGTGGCCACCGTCGGAGCCATCGAATTCGTGCGGCTTCTCGAAGCCGGCATCGTGGCGACAGGCGTCGCGATCGGAGCGCGCTACGACTGGCTGGCGGCGACTTGGTCGACGTTGGGCGGATATGGCTCGAACGGTGCCCTGGGAGATCTCACCCGCTTCTGGGAGGGCGTGCGCCGCAGCGCGATCGACGACCTCCGGCGCGACACGGCCCGGCTTGGCGACGGCGTGCTGGCCCATACCCACTTCGCCCAGCTGCTCAAGATCGAGCGGGACAAGCAGCCCGCGCAGATGTTGGGACGCCACATCGTGTTGGGCACGGCCGTGCAATGCGGGTCGGGCGATCCAGTACCGCATGGGATCCAGATGGTGGTCGATATGCGGGACGAGCTGTCGCCGCTCGACGATATCGCGCCGCGCAGCCACACCGCCTATGGCGACCAAGCGGACCAAGAGGGAGCGATCTGATGAGCGACGCCATGTCGGCCATCCCGCAACACGCCATCGAACGCCTGAAGGGGCTGCGCGGGCAGGGCCATCCGGGCGGCATCTTCACCTCGGACTTCAGCGTCAACGAATTCCTACTGGTGCGTAAGGCCGGCTTCGAGCCGGTGGGCCTCTGCGTCGGCACCTGCGTCTATCATGTAGGCATCCAGTACGGGGCCTGGGGTCAGAACCAGGAACTGACTCTTCTGTCCCAGGCCATGTATCACGCCCGCGAACTCGCCATGGCGCGCATGCGCGAAGAGGCGCGCGACATGGGGGCCGACGGTATCGTCGGCGTGCGGCTGACGGTGAAGCGCCTCGAATGGGACCAGAATATCCTCGAATTCATGGCGATCGGCACCGGTATCGTCCACGCGGCGGGCCATCCGGGGTTCAAGGGACCGAACGGCGCTCCCTTCACATCCGACCTGTCGGGCCAGGATTTCTGGATGTTGCTCCAGGCCGGCTATCGGCCGCTCGAGCTCGTGATGGGCTCCTGCGTCTATCATGTCGCCCACCAGGGCCTGCTCCAGTCGCTGGGTCAGATGGGGCGCAATGCCGAGATGACCAACTTCTCCCAGGCCCTCTACGACGCCCGCGAGATCGCCATGGAGCGGATGCAGCACGAAGCCACCGCGGCTGGCGCCGAAGGGGTCGTCGGCATGGAGCTTCACGAGGGCTCGCACAATTGGCGCCCGCACGTCATCGAATTCTTCGCCGTCGGTACGGCGGTGAAACCCATCGCGGCCGAACTCGCCCCCGACGCCATTCCGGACCCGCAGCTCGTGCTGTCGGTCAACAGCTGAAGGCCATACCCATGAGCATTTTCGGGCGCATCGCCGACCTGTTCCAGGCCAAGACCCACAAGCTGCTGACCAGCCTCGAGGATCCCAACGAGACGCTCGACCTCTCCTACGAAAAGATGCTCGTCGGGCTGCAGGAGACGAAGCGGCATCTGGCCGACGTGGTGGCGCAGGAACAGTCGCTTCATCGCCAGATCGCCAAGGCGGAGGCCGAGGTGACGGAAGCCAGCGATGACGCTCGCGTGGCGGTCGACGCCGGGCGGGACGATCTCGCACGCGCGGCGCTCGTCCACAAGCAGGACGCCCTTTCCAAGCGGCGCACCCTTGAAGAGGCCCTCGGCGCGATCGCCCCGCAGGCCCAGAAACTCCTGGCCTACGAGCGCAAGCTGTCCGACCGGATCGAAGCCTTTCGCACGCAGAAGGAGGTCATGAAGACCACCTACACGGCGGCCCAGGCGCAGGTGAAGGTGACGGAGTCGCTGACCGGCCTCGGCGGCCATCTCGGTTCGACCAGCGACGCCATGCGGCGTGCCACCGAGCGGGTTGAGGGTATGCGCGACAAGGCCGACGCCATGGGGCGCATGCTGGACCATGGTCTTCTCACCGATCAGTTCGATGACCGCTCGGGGTCCAAGCGCGAACTCGACGCACTCAAGGCTGCGGCCTTCGTCGACGACGAACTGGCGCAACTCAAGGCCGCCGGGACGAAGCGGATCGAGGCGCCGCGCTGACGCCAAGCCCATACAGCCCTGCTGTGCCGACAGCCATGGAGCCAGCCGGCCGGCTCCGAGAGCAGGGCTCGTCTCACGCCTGAACGTCTCGTCGGGAGCCCCGCACGGAGCTTCGCCGCTCTCCTCAGGCGAAGGTGCGACGCTGTCCTGAACCCGAACATCCGCCGCGACAGAGGCCATGTCCTTCCTCACTCATCCCCGCACATTGCCCCTGCTGGTCGCGGGCGCCTTCTTCATGGAATTCCTCGACGGCACGGTGATCGCCACGGCCTTGCCCGCCATGGCGCAGAGCTTCGGCGTCCGGCCCGTCGACCTGTCGGTCGGCGTCTCGGCCTACCTCTTCACGCTCGCCGTGCTGCTCCCTGCGAGCGGTTGGGCGGCGGAGCGGTTCGGGGCCCGGCGGGTGTTCATGACGGCCGTCCTGGTCTTCACCCTGGCCTCGGTCGCCTGCGGCTTCAGCACCGGTCTCTTGAGCTTCACCCTGGCCCGGATCCTCCAGGGCGCGGGCGGTGCCCTGATGGTGCCGGTCGGGCGCCTCGCGGTGCTGCGCGTCACCGCGAAATCCGACCTCATGCGCGTCATCGCGATCCTGACCTGGCCGGCTCTGGCGGCGCCCGTCATCGCACCGCCGCTCGGGGGCTTCATCGTCACGGTGGCGTCCTGGCGCTGGATCTTCTTCATCAACCTGCCGCTCGGTCTTCTGGCGCTCTGGCTCGCGGCCCGCGTCGTGCCGCCCGAACGAGGAGAAGCGCCCCGCCGCTTCGACCTCGCCGGCTTCGTCCTGGTGGGCCTCGCCCTGCTGGCGTTGCTGACGGCGGTCGAACTCCTCGGTCGCGAAGTCGTGGCCTGGTCCGTCGTCGCGGGAGCAGGAGCGATGGCCCTCGTCCTCGGCGCTTGGGCGCTGCGCCATATCCGCCGCCACCCGTCCGCCATTCTTCGCCTCGACGGTTTCGCGGTGCGGAGCTTCGACGTCTCCATGGTGGGCGGCACGCTGTTTCGCGTCGCGGTCGGCGCGGTGCCGTTCCTGCTGCCGCTCATGTTCCAGATCGGCTTCGGGCTCGACGCCTTCCGGTCGGGGCTTCTGGTGCTCGCGCTGTTCGGCGGCAATGTCGCCATCAAGCCACTGACGAGTGCGGTGCTGCGCCGCTTCGGCTTCAAGGCGGTGCTGATCGGCGACGCCTGCCTGGCGGCACTGTCCATCCTCGCCCTGGCCGGGCTGACACCCGTCACGCCACTGCCGCTGACGCTTCTGCTTCTGGTCATCGCCGGGATGACACGGTCCATGGGCCTGACCACGATCAACACGCTGGCTTTCGCCGAGATCGCGCCGGCGGCGATGAGCGGCGCCAATACGCTGTTCAACATGTTCCAGCAGCTCGGTTTCGGGTTCGGCGTGGCCCTGGGCGCGCTGGCGTTGCGCGTCGCGGAACTCTGGCGGCCGGAAGGTGCCGCGCATGCGACGCCGCTCGAATTCCGCATCGCTCTGGCGATCGTCAGCCTCGCCGCCGTGGCGGCGGCGGTCGACGCGGTGCGGCTGCCCGCCGATGCGGGAGCCGAGGTGGCGCGGGGCTCATAGCGCGGCTGCACACGCGCCATCGTCCATCCGGGGAGGAAGGCGCTTGACGTCGAGCGCGCTCGAAGTCGTAGAGGTCTGGACGTCTCGACGGAACAGACAAGCCATGAAGATCGGCGCCTTCGCTGAACGCATCGGGCTCAGCGCTCACACGATCCGCTACTACGAGCGGATCGGACTTCTGCCACAGCCACCGCGAGACGCCGGCCGCCGACGCGACTACGACGCCTCGGCTCTGCCATGGATCGCCTTCCTCACACGGTTGCGGACGACCGGAATGCCAATCCGCGACATGGTTCGATACGCGGAATGGCGCGCTGCCGGCTGTAGCACCGAGGCGGCGCGGCGCGGTCTCCTGGAGCGTCACCGGGAGAGGGTGCGCACCCATGTCGTCGAACTCCAGGCGTGTCTGTCCGTCCTCGACGCGAAAATCGCCGGCTATGGCGATTCCCCACGATCGGAGCAGGACCATGACAAACAATCCGCAGACCGACGACCGCTTTGCCCGGGGAGCCCGCGCCCTGGCTAAAATCGACGGCCACGGCGGCGAAGCCGTTGTGGCGGCTCTCGCCGACATCGCTCCCGATTTTGCCCGCTATCTCGTTGAATTCCCCTTTGGCGACATCTATAGCCGCCCTGGCCTCGATCTGCGGTCACGCGAGATAGCCACGATCGCGGCCCTGACGGCCTTGGGTCAGGCCACCCCGCAGCTCAAGGTGCACCTGCGTGCCGGGCTCAACGTCGGCCTGACCCGGGGCGAGATCGTCGAAGTGCTGATGCAGATGGCGGTCTACGCCGGCTTTCCGGCTGCACTGAACGGGCTTTTCGCAGCCCGCGAGGTCTTCGCCGAGGCCTGAAGGCCGGACGGACTATCCGAAGCCTGTCAGCCGGTCCTGCGCGATGCGACACACGCGCAGAACCGGGCGTCCGAGTCACGGATAGAGTCCGAGCAACCGGCCTCGCCGGGTTGATATCCGTCACGCCACTGCCGCTGACGCTTCTGCTTTTGGTTATCGCTGGCGTTGGCGTTGCGCCTCTGGCCGCGAGCAAACGCCGGCGCTATCGTGATGATA